>JAMPYD010000375.1 GCA_023700845.1 Elusimicrobiota bacterium
CAGCCCGGCCACGTGCGGCGTGGCCATCGAGGTCCCCGACAGCGTGTCGTAGGTCCCGCCCATGTAGGTGGACTTGACGTCCACGCCCGGGGCGATGACCGCGACGGTCGGGCCGCGGCTCGAGAACGACGCGAGCTTGTCGCCCGAGTCGGACGCCGCGACGGCGATGGCGCCCGGGTACGCCGCCGGGTAGCCGACCGCGCGCCCGGAGTTGCCCGCGGCGGCGATCAGGATCACGCCGCCCTTGCGCATCGCCTCGACGGCGTCGGCCAGGGCCTGGTTTCCGGAGTTCGCCCCGAGGCTCATGTTGGCGACCTCCATCTTGTTCTCGACGGCCCACAGCATGCCGGCGATCACGTCGTCGAAGGTGCCGGAGCCGTTCTCGTCGAGGACCTTCACGCCGTACAGGTCGACCTGCGGCGCCACGCCGACCACGCCCGCGCCGTCGTCCTTCGCGGCGATCGTGCCCGCGACGTGCGAGCCGTGGCCGTTGTCGTCGTTGAAGGTCGCCGCGGTCGAGATCGCGTTCCAACCGCCCTTGAGGATGCCGGAGAGCTCCGGGTGGGTCATGTCGATGCCCGTGTCGATGACGACCACCTTGACGCCCTTGCCCCGAGAGGTCGCCCAGGCGGCGGGCGCCTTGACGCGCGCGATGCCCCACGGCGTCTCCTGCCCGCCGGGAGCGGACGGCTCGGGCTCCGGGGCCTGCTGCTGCTTCAGGGCCTTGAGCCCCTCGATGCCCTTGAGGATGCCGGCCGCGCTCGGAACGGCGAAATCGACGCCGCGGGCGTCCGCCGCCTTGAGCCAGTTGATCTTCGGGTCGAGGTCGACGCGCTTGACCTCGGCCAGCGAGCGCAGCTTGCTCTCCGCGATGCTGACCTGCGTCGGATGCTCGATGACGACGGCGTTGATCAGCCGCAGCTCGCGCACGACGGTGCCGCCGGCGGCCTTGGCCAGCGCGACGCGCTGAGCGGGGCTCGTGCCCGGCTGGAAGACGACGATACGGCGCTCGGCGGCTTGCGCCGTGAGAGCGATTGCGGACAGCATCACCAGGAAAAGACCTCGAACCATAACACCTCCAGTACGGCTGCGCCGCGACCCCTCGCGGCGTTTGGGACGATTCGGATATATCATATTTCTAGGCCGCAAGTCCTATATGCGTATAGGTCTTATGGGTAAGGTTATCCACACTGGGGATAACCTGTGGATAACGGCTCGGGCGTCGGCCTACTTGGAGGTCGCGGTGAAGACGCCGTTCCAGGAGGGGTCCGGAGGCGAGACCCGGAAAGCCGCCAGGCGCTCGGCGTACAGGTCGTAGAGCTTGCCGAGGCGCCAGGGCTCTCCGAGGACGCGGGCCTCGGCCATGAGCTTTTCCGCTTCCTCGAAGCGGGCGGAGCGGTAGACCTTCAGGAACTCGGCGTGCTTGGCGGCGAGCGCCAGGAAGGGCGCCGATTTCGCGGCGGCCGGGTCACCGAGCAGGGCGTGGATGTTGACGGGCCTGGTCTTGCCCTTCACCTTGATGAGGTCGAGCTCGATCGCGGCGAAGTCGGGCGTCCGCTCGCGGGTGAGCGGGCCGATCACGATGCGCACGCCGTAGGTCTTGGACTGGCTCTCGAGCCGCGAGGCCAGGTTCACGTCGTCTCCGAGCACCGTGTAGTCGACGCGGAGCGTCGAGCCCATGTTCCCGACGACGGCGGGGCCGGTGTTGAGGCCGGTGCCGATCTCGATCAGCGGCAGGGCGATGCCCTTGGCCTTGGCCTCGGCCTGCCAGCGGGCGTTGAGCGCCGCCAGGCTCTCGTGCATCTTCAGCGCGGCCTCGCAGGCGCGGCGGGCGTGGTCCGGCACGCTCACCGGCGCGTTCCAGAAGGCCATGATGCAGTCGCCGATGTACTTGTCGATGGTGCCGTCGTGCTCGAGGATGATCTGCGTCATCGGCGTCAGGAAGTTGTTGATGAACACGGTCAGGCCGTGCGGGTCGAACTTCTCCGAGATCGTGGTGAAGCCGCGGATGTCGCAGAAGTGGAAGGTCATCTCCCTCGTCTCCCCGCCGAGCTGGACCGCGCCGGGGTTCTTCGCGAGGTTCTCGACGACCTTGGGCGACAGGTAGCGGCCGAAGGTGTCGGTGATGCGGCGCTTGTCGGCCTCCGTGCGCACGAAGCCGACGGCGGACCAGGTCGCGTACACCGCGACGAGGCCCAGCGAGGGCAGGACCGGGTCGAGCAGCCAGCGCCAGGCCGTGAAGGCGTGCCAGGACAGGGCGAGCGAGGCGGCGACGGCGGCGAGCGCCGCGGGCCCCGCCCAGAACGCCCCGCCGCGCGCGAGGACCGCCAGCAGCAGGAGGCCGAGCACCAGCAGGTAGGTCAATTCGGCGCCGAGCGCCCAGTCCGGGCGCGCGAGGAAGCTCTGCGTGACGATCTGCTCCATGACGTTCGCGTGCACCTCGACGCCGGCGGCCGCGGGGTTCAGCGGGGTGACGCGCAGGTCCTTGAGCCCCGCGGCGCTGGTGCCGATGAGGCAGATCGAGCCCTCGACCGCGGCGCGATCGAAGCCCTTCTCGAACAGCGTCCACGCCGGGATCGTCCGGCCGGGGGCGGTCCGGGTGTAGTAGACCCGCAGGCGGCCGTGCTCGTCGGTCGGGATCGTGAACTCCCCGACCTTGAGGGCGACGATGCCGGTGCGCTGCCCCGCGGAGCCCTCGCCGCTGGCGCCCGACGACTTGACCATGAACGCGGTCGCGCCCTGGGCGACCCTCAGGCCCTCGATCGACAGCGCCGGGAACAGCCGTCCGCGCAGATTATAAAGGAGAGGGACGGTCCGGATCACCTGGTCGGGATCGGGGGGGAAGCCGACGTTGGCCAGGCCGGCCGCGGCCGCCTCGAGCTCGGGAAGGTTCACGACCGCGCCCTGGAACGCGAGGGCGTAGTTCAAAGGCCCGTCGCCGCCGAACGAGAACGCCGCCTTCGACGCGGGGGCGACGTCGTTGCGGCCGTGGACGAGCGTGTAGCCCAGGACCGCCCGTCCCTTCTTGAGGGTCTTCGCGAGCAGGGCGTCGTGGTCGGGAAGGCTCGAGACCCGGTCCCTGAGCGCCGCGAACTCGGGGGTGGAGGGCCACGTCGCGGCGATGCGCCGGGGCGAGGTCCGGTCCGGCTCGGAGAAGAAGATGTCGTAGACCGTCGCCGAGGCGCCGAGCTCCTGAAGGCGGCGCTCGAGCCTGGCGACCTGCGTGCGCGGCCAGGGCCACTGGCCGAGGCG
>JAMPYD010000376.1 GCA_023700845.1 Elusimicrobiota bacterium
GTAAGGGGGGCCTTGACGTAACTCGGAAGTCCCGTTAGAATATATATGAATACAAACGAACGCAATCAAATCATGCCCAAAACGGTGACTCTCCGTCTCGACGACGCGACTTACGCTTTCTTCCGCGACTGCGCTCAGGCCGACAACCGCACGCTCTCGAACATGATCGAGACGGCGGCGAAGCGGCATCTGGAGAGCGCGTATGTCGGCGCGGAAGAGGAGCGGGAGATCCTGCGCGACGCGCCGCTCATGCGGCGCATCCGCGCGGGCACGCGCGACGCGAAAGCCCGTCGCGGCCGCATGATTGGCTGATTACCGGATCTTCGAAACGGCGTCCTTCCTCGAGGATCTCGCGGGCGCTCCCGCCTCGCTGCGCGCGAGGCTCGAGGCCAAGTTGAGGGGCTATGTCTATCCTCTTCTCCGGCTTGCTCCCCGGGGCCATCCGCAGGCGAGGCTTCTTCGCGGTTATCTGCCCGAGACGTGGCGTTGGCGCATGGGCGATTGGCGGGCGTTCTATCAGATCGACGACGGTAGCCGGACCGTTATGATGGTCGCGTTGGCGCTGAGGCGGGACGCTTACCGGAAATAAGGTTGGAGTTCCGATACTTTCCGGGACCCCTCCAACTGTCGTTGACGACAGTGCTCGCTGATATTTCTGTGAATACAGTGGATAACTAATCTCGGACTTAACGCGGAGCCTCAGCCGCGCGCGCTAAGGGAACCCTGTGTGCGTACTTTCGCCGAAAGTGAGTGCTGTGAACAGCGGGGATAACTTCTTCAGCGCGCGTCGGCTGAAGGCAATGGTTCGACGGAGGACAGGTGCCGATGCCGCCGTTCGCCGTGCTTGGCCGACATGTGGCCTTAACGCTCCAATTCTCATTTCGCAAAACGGTGCCTCCGCGAGCACTTCCGTTTAACTGTTTCCAGAAACAGTTGCCGTTCAAACTATATGCTTTTGCCGTCCACGGCGCTTCGTCCGTCGAACTTGTGAGTATGCGGTTCTGTATAGCATGACTTACAAAATCGACCATGTCTCGAATTGTAGTGGGAAAATCAGGATCGCGCCACTCGGTTTCGAATATTAATATTGCGAAAGGCCGCCATGGTCGGCGGCATAGCATGGCGGGGTTCGGAACTGTCGTTGACGACAGTTATCTGACGGGGCGTTCCGTCACTTTGAGGAAGTCCGTGTTCGAGTCGATCAGGTTCCCGGGGCTTTCTTCGCGGAACGTGATCGGCTGAAAAATGAGCTTCCAGGGCTGGTCGGGTTTGGCGTGCACGACGATCCAGACGAACTCGCCGTCGGCCTTCGCGAGCGCGTTGAGGGCCTGCCTGACCGTGACGTTCTTCAGCGACAGGTCGACCGGCTTGAGCGTCGGCGGCTTGCGCATCCGAACGCCCAAGGAGGCTCCGGTCATGTACAGAAGCGTCAGCGCGGCCTCATAGCCGTCGGTCTTGCGGAATTTCACCGCGCGGATCTTTTTTGACAGCCAGTCCGGCGTCGGGGCCGTCGCCGGCCTGAGGTTGAGGACGCCGTTCTCCAGCGACCACGCGTCGTGCGGCCTGCCGGCCTGGTATTCGTCGAGGATTTCCCGAGCGGTGCGGCCGGACCTCGGCAGGGGCGAGTTCCTGGAGGCGAGCGATTCGACGCCGTCGATCACCTCGACTCCGCAGCCGGCATGCAGCGCCCGGCAAACCGCCACGAAGTCTCCATGATCGCTCGTCGCGAAATCCGTGAGCGGCGTGTCCAGGTCGGACTGATCGAGCGCGAACGCCGGCCCGGCGGAGAACAGGCAGAGCAGGGCCGGCGCGACGAGCCGCCGGAGGGAGCTCATGCCCCTAGCGCCTCGAGAAGAGCAGGCTGCCGAGCGTCATCGCCACGCACGCGGACAGGTTCAGGCTGCGCGCCCGCGGGTCGATCGGGATCTTGCGCTCGCGCCCGGGCCAGTGCGCGTGGACCTCGTCGGGAAGGCCGCCGGTCTCGGAGCCGAAGACGAGGGTGGCGCCCGCGGAGACCTCGGAGGGGTCCCAGTCCTTGTCGGCCTTCGTCGACAGCAGCCATACCTCGCGCGAAGGCTCGACGCTCGCGAGCCAGTCCTTCACGCTGTCGTGCTGCTTGAGGTCGAGGTTCGGCCAGTAGTCGAGGCCGGCGCGCTTGAGGTTCGCGTCGGTGATCTTGTAGCCGAGCGGATGGACGAGGTGCAGACGGCAGCCGAGCGCCATGCAGGAGCGCCCGATCTGGCCGGTGTTGCCGGCGATGTCGGGACGCACCAGCACGACTTCGTACCGCGGCACGGGGGTTACTTGGCGGAGGTCTGAAGGGCCGGCAGGGCGGCCTTCTCGGCGGCGATGATCGGGTTCTCGCCCTTCCAGCCGTCGCGCAGGAACGCCTCGTACGTCCAGGGCATGAGGGTCTTGAACTGCGCGGCGAGCGCCTCGCCGTAGGCCTGGATCTCGAGCTGGGCGTGCGCGTCGGCGCGCAGGGCCACGAAGTTCATCAGGCTGCGGGCGTTGACCGTCCAGTAGAACTCGGTGTAGAGGTTGACCGGCAGGACCATGCGCGCCATCTCGCGGGCGACGCCGTGCTCGATCATTTTCTTGTAGGTCTGCAGCGAGGCGTCCACCTGCTTGGCGAACATGTCGTGAAGGGTTTTCTGGTCGAGCTCCGCGGCGGCCGAGGACGCCTGCTTGTTCTTCTTGTCCTGGCCTCGCCACTTCGCGGGCATGTAGAAGTAGTCCTTCACCTCGGTGTAGCGGAAGGAGACCTCGTTGTAGGCGGCGAAGCGGTGGCGGAACCACTGGCGCGCGACGAAGATCGGGGCGGAGACGTGGAACTTGAACACCGCGTGCTCGAACGGCGTCAGGTGGGAGTGCTTGAGGAGGTAGGCGATGAGTTTTTTATCCGCCTCGGGGCCCTTGGAGACGCCGCCGTAGGAGACGCGCGCGGCGTCGACGACGCCCTGGTCGCCGCCCATGAAGTCGACCAGGCGCACGAAGCCCTTGTCGAGCACCTTCACCGGCTCGGTGTTGAGAGTGGTTTTGTCGTTCATCGGAATCCTCCTGAGTTGTCTTTGTACTGGCGGACGTCGGGGAGAGCGGAGGCGGCCTTGGAGATGGAGACGATCCACTCGGTCAGGCGCGGATCGCCGAGGACGCCCTTGCCGTTCCAGCGGTAGCCGCCGGAGCCGAGCTGGCGCTGGAGCAGCTTGCCCACGCGCTGGCCGTCGAGCGCGAGCGGGACGGCGACGAC
>JAMPYD010000377.1 GCA_023700845.1 Elusimicrobiota bacterium
CCTCTCCCAGTCGGCCTCGGAATCGAGCGGCCGGGCGCCGGCGCGGAGCAGGTAATGCCGCAGCCCGAGCTTGGCGGCGCACCACACGACGCGGCCGCGCGCCAGCGGCCCGCCGGCCAGCTCCGCCGCGAGATCCTTCTGCGCCCCGGCGTAACGGAAGTCCACCCAGCCGAGCGCCAGCGACAGGCACGCCGCGGCGGCCGCGGCGGCGCGCGGAAGGCGCGCGTCCGGCCCGTCCGGGGCGCGCGCCTCGAACGCCTCGCCCAGCGCGAGGATCAGCGGGGGGATCGCGAACAGGACCACGCGCGCCATCACGGACCAATAGGCCGCTGCGACCGCCGCGGACCCGATCAGCCAGGGCAGCCACAGGTCGCGGCCCCGGCCGCGGGGCGCCGCGGCGACCGCGAACGCCGCGGCGAGGGCCCCCGCCGCGAGCCACGCGCCGAACGCCCGGTCGAGCGGGCGCACCGCCGCCGAGTCGAAATACGGCGAGAAGAGCAGCGCGGCCGCGGCCGCCGAGGCGAGCAGCACGCGCCGCCGGGCCGTCAGGGGCCAGAACAGCGGCAGCACCGCCAGCCCTCCGAAAAAAGCGAGCAGGGAGCGAACGCGATGCGGCCCGCTCGACCAGGCGCCGGCCGAGGCGCCGGACATGGTCGCCGCGACGCCGCGCAGGACGCCGCCCCCCTGCAGGGCGTCGGACAGGAGGTAGGCGCCCGGCGCCAGCGCCGCGAGGGCGAAATAGCCCGCCAGCGCGCGGACGCCGAAGCCGCGCCGGCGCAGATACCAGGCCGCCGCCGGAAAGAGGGCCAGCGCCGCGTACTTGGACATGACCGCCGCCGACAGCAGCGCGGCCGACGCGGCGAGCCAGCCGGCGCGGCGCTCCTCGGCCCCCCGGACGAGGGCGTACAGCCCGGCGGCGCCGAAGGCCATCGCGGGCTTCTCGGCCATCAGGTGCCCCATGTTGAGCGCGTAGGCGGGGGACAGCACCGCGAGAAGCGCCCACGCCAGGGGCTTCTTGAGGAAGCGGGCGAACAGCAGGTACAGCGAGGCCGCCGCGAGCGCGTCGAGCGGAAGGAACAGGGCGCGCAGCGCCGTCTCGCTCTCCCCCGCCGCCCGGGTCGCCGCGGCCAGCAGCCAGACGATCACCGGAGGATTGTTGTTGTGATCGGACCAGGCGCGAGGGGTCCAGGCCGTTCCGGACAGGAGCTCCCGCGCGCGGTCGAGGAAAAACGGCTCGTCGACCTGGAAGCCCTTCCCGAGAAACGGAAGCGCGACGAGAAGGGCGGCCCCGACGACGACGGCCAGCTCCCGCTCCCTGTTTTTCAACCCCGGATCACAGGCTCGTGGTGACCAAGGTCTCGGTGGCGGCGACGCCGTCCACCGCCCGGATGCGGCTGACGATCAGGCTCGACAGCTTGTCGACGGTGTCCGACTCCGCCGCGAGGATCATGTCCCAGCCGCCGAACACCATGTACACCTCGGTCACGCCGTCGATCGCGCGGATCGTGCGCACGGCCGTCTGCTCCTTGCCCGGGGTCAGCTTGCACAAGACGAAGGTCTTCATGCTCATCTCCTCTTATTCCACTCGGCCGAACGGTATTTCGATTCCAGGCGCCGGCCCGCCTCGAGCCAGGACGGCGAAATATCGAGGGACGGGCGTCCGAATTCGCGCTCGATCCCGCCGGCGATCGCATCCGAGGCCCCTTCGACGCGCAGCGAGCCCTGATATAACCCTTTAACGCCTTTCTTGCGCAAGGCCCCGCCCAGGATCTTGCGCTCGGCCGCGTCCACGAGGTCGGCCTTTTCCGCCCGCGCGAAGCAGCTCGACGCGATTCCCGGGGATTTTTCCTTCGGGCTCCACATCCCGTTGACGGTCCCGCGCGCCTTCAGCGCCTGGTGGATCCCCCGGTGGATGTTCTTGTAGATCGTCTCCGGCGCGCAGGTCCGGTCCCAAGGGAACACGAGGCTGAAGGTGACGTCGCCGTCGTGATGGACGATCCCCCCGCCCGTCGCCCGGCGCACCGGCTCGATGCCCGGCTTGCACAGCCGTCTCGCGTCGGCGTACGCCTGGGAGAAGCCGAACGTGCACGCCTCGCCCTCCCACTCGTAGATCCTCAGGACGAGCGCCTCGGGCGGCGACTCCAGAAGCACGGCCTCGTCGAGGGCCATGTGGCCCGCGGCGTCGAGGACGGGCGGGCTCAGCTCAGGGCGGAGCACGAGCAGAAGAAGTTCCGGTCGCCGAACGGCCCGTCGACGCGGCCGACCGAGGGCCAGAATTTCCTTTCCCGCAGCCAGGCGGCCGGATACGCGGCCGTCTCGCGCGAATAAGGATGCGTCCACGCGTCCGCGGAGACGGACTCGGCCGTGTGGGGCGCGTTTTTCAGCGGATTGTCGTTCTTGGGCCACTCGCCCTTCTCGATCCGGCGCGCCTCCTCCCGGATGGAGATCATGGCGTCGCAGAAGCGGTCGAGCTCGGCCTTCGGCTCGGACTCGGTCGGCTCGATCATCAAAGTCGCGACGACGGGGAACGACGTCGTCGGCGCGTGGAAGCCGTAATCCATCAGACGCTTGGCGATGTCGTCGACGGCCACGTCCGTCGCCGCCTTGAAGCCGCGGGGGTCGACGATGCATTCGTGGGCGACCAGCCCGTTCTTGCCCTTGTAAAGGACCGGGTAGTGGGCGTCGAGACGCTTCGCGATGTAGTTGGCGTTGAGAATGGCGTTCTTGGTCGCGGCGGCCAGGCCCTCGGGACCCATCATGCGTATGTACATCCACGAGATCGGCAGGATGGAGGCCGATCCGAACGGCGCGGAGGACACGGCGGACACGTCCTTCGAGCCGGGCAGGAAGGGCGCGAGCTCCTTCACCACGCCGATCGGGCCCATGCCGGGCCCGCCGCCGCCGTGAGGGATGCAGAAGGTCTTGTGCAGGTTCAGATGGCACACGTCCGCGCCGATGTCGCCGGGCCGGCACAGGCCGACCTGCGCGTTCATGTTGGCGCCGTCCATATACACGAATCCGCCGTGACCATGGACGATCGAGCATATCTCCTTGATGCCCTCTTCGAACACGCCGTGCGTCGAGGGATAGGTCACCATGAGGCAAGCCAGGTCTTTGGCGTGCTCGTCGGCCTTCTTTTTGAGGTCGGCCAGATCGATGTCCCCGTCCTCGAGGCAGGCGACGGTGACGATGTTCATCCCCACCATCGCCGCGGAGGCGGGATTGGTGCCGTGCGCCGAGACG
>JAMPYD010000011.1 GCA_023700845.1 Elusimicrobiota bacterium
ACGGCGTTGACGCCGATCACGGCGCCCGGATGGACGACGGCGCGCGTGAGGACCTGGGCGCCGTCCTCCAGGCGGGCGAGCTTCGACACGATGGCCGACGCGGCGACCACGGGCGGGAAGCGGAACCCCTTCGCGCTCGCCGCCTCGTAGACGCGGCGGCGCGGGGCGACGTCGGGGGAGGCGCCGACGCCGACGGCGAGGACGAAGCTCCGCGTCGACGCGGAGCCGAGGCGCTCGTCTCCGCCCTCGACCTTCGCGCCGTCGATCGTCCGGCCGCGCAGCGCGCCGTCGAGGAAGGAGGGCTTGCGGCCCGCGGAGCGCAGGGCCTCGAGGACGACGCGGCCGTGTCCACCCGCGCCGATGATTAGGATCTTAGCGGCCATCGTGGAACCTCTTGACGAGCAGACCGTCGAGCTTCACGGCTTTCAGCGCGCCCGCGATCCGCGCCGAGACGCGCCCCGTCCCGTACGGGTTGGCGCCCCGGCAGCGCGCGTGGAACGCCGGGGACAACGCGCGGCCGAGGGCGGCCGACACCGCCGCCGCGTCGGCCGCGCAGTCGATGACGGACGGCGCCCGAAGGCGGCCGTCCTGGCGGGGGCCGACGTTCACGGTCGGCTTCCGGAGGGAGGGCGCCTCAATGACGCCGCTCGAGGAGTTCCCGACCACGACGGCGGCGAGGCCGAGCAAGGACAGGTACGCGCGTTGGCCGAGGGAGGCGACGGCCACGGCGCGGCCCGGGCGCGCGGCCGCGTAGCGCGCGAGGATCCGGTTGAGGGCGCGGCCGCCGGCGTCCGCGCCGGCGAAGGTCAGCACGCTGCGCAGCCTCCGGCGGTCGAGGGCGGCCAGCACGGCCCGCAAGGTCCGGCCGGCGCCGGAGGAGAGCGAGTCGGGGTGGACGGTGACGACGGCGAACGGCATGGACAGGTCGAAGCGCAGGCGGCGCGACAGGTCCTCCGGCGTCAGCGGCTCGAGCTCCTTCAGCGACTCCAGGCCGGGCGCCCCGAAGTTGAAGACGCGGCGGGGGTCCTCTCCCATGCGGATGAG
This sequence comes from Elusimicrobiota bacterium, assembly GCA_023700845.1. Classification (GTDB taxonomy): domain Bacteria; phylum Elusimicrobiota; class Elusimicrobia; order UBA1565; family UBA9628; genus GWA2-66-18. The sequence goes on from JAMPYD010000011.1 coordinate 1,045, forward strand.
CCGGCGACGGTAAGGCTCGGCGGCGGCGAAGTGGAGGTGGGCGAGCTTGGTGACCGCGTGGCGGACCTGCTCGTCGAGGACGCCCTCGCTCGACTCGCCCCCGTGGACATGCGCGATGGGGATGCGCAGCGCGACCGCGGCGGAGCAGGCGGCCAGGAGCTCGAGGCGGTCGCCGAGCACGACCATGATGTCGGGCTTGAGGCGGGCCAGCGCCCGGGCGAAGGCCTTGACGCCCGAGCCCAGCGCCACCGCCGCGGCCATAGGGGAATCGGAGGACGGCGCCGTCGGCACGCGGGCGGCGATCCGGAAGCCGTCGGCCTCGATCTCGCGGGCGGTCGCGCCGAAGGCCTTCGACAGGTGCGAGCCGGCGGCGACGACCTGGAGACGAAGCGCGGGGTCGCGCTCGACGGCGCGCATCAGACCGGAGAGAAGCCCGTAGTCCGCGCGCGAGGTCGTGACGACGGCGATCCGGCGGGGCGTCACAGGCAGGCCCTCGTCAGGGGCTGGTCGCGCCGCAACGCGCGCCGCAGCGTCCTGCCGACGACGCGGTCGAGAAGCTCGGGCGGGAGCCCCTTCGCGGGCCGCTTGGCCGCGACGTCGCCTTTCGCGAGTCGGTGTCCGCGCGGCAGGTCGCGCGCGGCGACCAGGCCGCGGCGCGCGACGGAGATGTTCTTGCGCTCGCATGGCGCCGGGCGCTTGACGCCGTCGCCGAGCGCGGATTCCACGAGCCGGATCGCGGCGACCATGCGCGCGAACTCCCCGGGCTCGAGCGAAGCCGCGTGGTCGGGGCCCGGCAGCGAACGGTCCAAAGTGAGGTGCTTCTCGAGCACGGTCGCCCCGCGGGCCGCGGCGGCCACGGCGACCTCGGTCCCGAGCGTGTGGTCGGAGTATCCGACGGGCAGGCCCGTCGCGTCGCGCAAGGAATCCATCGCGCGAAGGTTGACCTGGGAGGCCGGCGCCGGGTATTCCGTGACGCAGTGGAGCACCGTCAGCGGCACCCGCCGCGTCTTGAGTATCCAGCCCACGGCCTTCCTGACCTCGGCGAGCGTGCTCATGCCCGTCGACAGGATCACGGGCAGCCCTTTGCGCGCGACGTGCTCGATCAGCCCTTTGTTCGTGATCTCGCCCGACGGGATCTTTAGGCGCTTGACCCCGAGCCGCGCCAGCATGTAGGCACTGTCCTCGTCGAAGGGCGTCGACATGAACTCGATGCCCTTCCGGGCGCAGCGCTCGAGCAGGCGCCGATGGTCTTGCTCGGACAGCTCGAGGGCCCGAATCATCTCGAGCTGGGTGGCGCCGCCCGACCGGCCTCGCTGGTATTGGGCGAGCGGCGCCCCGGCGGAAACGAGGCTGTCGGCCCGGAAGGTCTGGAACTTGACCGCGTCGGCGCCCGCCGCCTTGGCCGCGTCGACGAGCCTTTCGGCCAGCCTGACGCTGCCGTTGTGGTTGACCCCGGCCTCGGCGATGACGAAGCAGCGATTGTTCAATGTTTGAACATGATATTAAACCCGGAAATCACGGTCAACCAGGGAATATCGGATGCCGAGGAGCTTCGCGCCGGCGGCCATGGCGAGGAACAGGACGGCGAAGGGATCGCGGCGCGACGCCGCGGCGGCGGCGCGCGGGAAGCCGCGCAGCCAGGCACCCGGATCGGCCCGGAAGTATCCGGCCCAGATGAGGCCGAGCCCGAGCCGGAACTTGAACCGGTCGCGGGCGGTCAGCTCCATCGCGCCGGCGGCGTCGCGGAGGACGTCGAATATCTCCCCGAGCTGGAACGCCAGGTCGAAGGTGCTTCGGGCCGTCGTCGGGTGGCTCCGGAAGGAGCTCAAGGTCTCGGCGACGTAGTAGAAATCGTTTTCGCGGGCGAGGCGGCCCCAGAGGTCCCAATCGAGGCAAAGCCGGTATGCCGATGACGCCCCGCCCGCGGCGTCGAAGGCGGCTTTCCGCATCAGCGCCGCGCTCATGTTCGGGACGACGCACGCGCGCAGAAGGAAGCGCCGCATCAAGGGGCTCGGGATCAGGGCGTCGGCGGCGCAATGGGCGCGGAAGGCCGGCTCGCGGCCCGCGAAATCGTCGCCGACGACGGCCCCCCGGGAGTCGACGAGGGCGCTGCGGCAGAACGCGACGCCGGCGGAGTTCGACTCGAGCGCGCGGACGAGCCGTTCGATGTGGCCGGGCGCGTCGAAGTCGTCGCACTCGGCGAACATCAGGTACTCGCCCCGGGCCAGCGCCGCGCCCCGGTTGGACGCGCCCGCGACGCCGAGGTTGGCGTCCAACGCGACGATACGCACGAGCGGATCCGTCTCCCACCGGCGCAGCACCTTCACGCTGTCGTCGGAGGAGCGGTCGTCGACGACGATGATCTCGAGCGGCCGGTAGGTCTGCGCGAGGAGGCTCTCCATCCGCTGCGGGAGGAACTCCGCGTGGTTGTAGCTCGTGACGACGACGCTGACGAGGCCTCGCCCGGGATCGGTCATTTCACCGCGTACACGACGAGCTCTTCCCCGGCGTCGGGCCGCAGCAGGAGCAAGAGGCACTCCCAGATTTGGAACAGGCGGCCGCGCCGCCACTCCGAGGGATCGAGCGGCGCGCCGAGCGTGTGCCGGCCGGCGCGCCGGAGGTCCCGGCTCGACAGGTAGATGTAGTCGGCGCCGTTGGCCGTCGTGAAGACGCGCGCGCTGGAGAAGGGGACCTGGGCCAGCGCCCCGCGCAGCGAGGCCGGCGAGAAGAGGTGGAGGTGGCGGGGGGGATCGAGCGCCAGCCAATGCGAGCCGAAGACGCGATGGCCGTGCGAGACTGCGTTCGGCGTCAGAGAGACGAGGACGCCGCCCGGCTTGAGGACGCGCCGGCACTCGCGCAGGAGGCCGATCGGGTCGGGGACGTGCTCGAAGGCATGGCTCATGACGACCGCGTCGAAGTGGCCGTCGGGGAAGCGGGCGTCCTCGAGCGCGCCCGTGCGGGCCTCGAAGCCTTTCGCGCGGGCGCGTTCGACGCAGACCGGGTCGAAGTCGAGGCCCTGGGCGTCCCAGCCGACCGAGCGCAGGTGCTCCATCAGGGCCCCCGAGCCGAAGCCGATCTCGAGGAGGCGGCCGCCTCCGCGTTCCGGGAGGTACATCACGCTGCAGTCGAGCTCGAGCCGGCGCGCGGGATGGAGCGCGTACATCAGGAGCCCGAGCAGGCGGCCCGGGCAGCCGGGGTCGATCCGCCGGTAGCCGTAGCGCAGCGCGAGATAGCCGTTCTTGACGTACTTCACATAGGCCGAGCGGAGGAAGGAATCGGGCCGGGCGGGCTGGTCGGCGTGGGTGTAGTACTCCGCGTAGGCCTTGTGCAGGTCCTCGGGGACGGGCATCGGGTCGAGCCACATCAGGCCGCACGCCGCGTTCGCGCAGCGGACGATGGTCCACTCTCCCTTCGAATGGAACAGTCGATCCGGGAGTCCTGTGTAAATGGGCTCGCCGGCCCCGCCGCAGACGGCGCATGCCGCGCGAACCGCCGTGCGAATCTCTTCCCCGGGGAGACTGTTCAAGACAGGCGATTTTATCAAATAATTGTATAATCCTCGAAGTGATCGCCATCCTCCCGGCGCGGGGCGGAAGCAAGCGCATCCCGCACAAGAACATCGCCGATTTTTTCGGAAAGCCGATGATCGCCTATGCGCTCGAGGCCGCGCGCAGTTCGAACCTTTTCAAGACGATCCATGTGTCCACGGACAGCGACTCTGTCGCCGACGCCGTGAAAACGCTTGGATTTCCCATCGATTTTCGCCGGGATCCGGCTTTGGCGGACGACGTCACGCCGCTCATGCCGGTCCTGCGCTGGGTGCTCGAGACCTATGAGGCCAAAGGGCGGCATTTCGAGACTGTCTGCCTGTTGATGCCCTGCGCCCCGCTTGTGGAAGCCTCCGACTTGATCGAGGCGCATCGGGTGTTCACGAGCCATTCGGGAAGGAAGCCCGTGATGGCGGTGGCGGCGTTCCCGGTTCCGGTGGAATGGGCCTACTCCCGCAGGGAGGACGGCAGCCTCGTGCCGGTTAACCCCGGCGCCTACGCGATACGCTCGCAGGATTTGGAGAAGAAGTTTTATGACGCCGGCGCCTTCTATTTCTATCACCGGAATCATATCCTGAGCGAGAAGCCGGTTCGCGACGAGGATTACGCGTCGTACGTCCTGCCGCGGACCAAGGCCGTGGATATCGACGACGAGGACGATCTTAAATTGGCGCGAGCCCTGTACCAGGCTCTCCCCCGCGGCGGGAAGGTTCCCGCGCGATGACGCTCGCCGCGGCGGCGGGCCCGGGGGGCCTCGGGCCGATAGAAGAGGAGCGGCGCTCGCGTCTGGAGAGCCGCGCCGCTCAAGGTGCCGAGGCGGGCGCGATGTTCGAGGCCTGTCTGGCCGCCCACGCCGAGGGCGAGGCGCGTGCCCGGATACTCGAGGCGTACCGGTTCGCCCAGCGCATCGAGTATACGCATGCCGGCCTGACGCCGGCGGCCTACCTGGCCCATCCGGCGAGGGTCGCCTGTCTGGCGATGCGGCTTGTGAAGCCGCTCGACGCCGAGACCGTCGTCGTGGGCCTGGTGCACAACGTCCTCGAGGTGTCCAGGCTCACCGAGGACGACGTCGCGGGAGCGCTGGGCCGGCCGGTCGCCGAGATGCTCGTCGCCCTCACCGTCGATCGCCGCCGGACGAGCGAGGACGACACCAAGGCTTACTACGAACGCCTGAGCCGCGCTCCGTGGGCTGCTCGGCTCGTGAAGATCCTTGATAAGCTGGACAATCTTTTCCTCCTCTGCCTCAATCCAGACGATATGGTCCGAAGCTCCTATCTCCGCGAGATCGAAACCTATATCGTGCCGATGGCCGGCCGCGACCTGCCGGAGCTTTCTCACTATCTGCGGCTGCTCATCGAAAACTGCCGGACAACGGGGCACAGGAGCTAGCAATGGACTTTGAATTGAAGGGAAAAGTCGCGGTCGTCACCGGCGCCAGCAAAGGCATGGGCCGGGCCATCGCCTCCGGCCTAGCCGCTGAGGGGGCTCGGGTCTGCATTGTGGCGCGGGACGCCGGCGTCCTTGGCTCCGCCGCCGAGGCCATCCGAGCCGAAACCTCCGCCGACGTGCTGGCGATTCCCGGAGACGTCTCGGATCCGAATCTGGCTCAAATGATCGTGGAGCGGACGACCGGAAAGTGGGGACGCCTGGATATTGTGGTGAACAACGCGGGTGGACCTCCGCCCGGAGCGTTTTTGGAGCACGCGGAATCGGTCTGGCTGCAGGCGCTGAACGCCAACTTCCTCAGCGCCGTGCGCTTGACCAAGGCCGCCGTCCCCCATATGAAAAGCAAGAGGTGGGGGCGGATCGTGAGCGTGACGTCGACCGTCGCCCGGGAGCCCTCGCCCGAAATGGTCTTATCCGCCAGCGCCCGCGCGGCGCTCTCGGCTTTTTCCAAGGCGATCTCGGTAGAACTGGCGCAGCACAACATCACCGTCAACACGGTCTGTCCGGGGAGCGTCCTGACCGGCCGGGCCGAGTCGCTGCTGCAGCGGGCCGCGGAAAAAGAGAAGAAGTCCTACGAGGATGTTCTCGCCCGCAGCCAAGCCGGAATCCCGATTCGCCGTTTCGCGACGCCGAAGGAAATCGCCGATGTGGTGGTTTTTCTGGCCTCCGAGAGGGGGAGCTATCTGACCGGTACCGCCCTGTCCGTCGACGGCGGCCTGACCAAAGGCCTTTTTTAAGTGACATCTCCCCGGCCCGGGGCGTCTCTGCCGCTCTTCTCTACCGACCTCTTTTCCGATTCGCAGCCCCGCTTCTCACCGGTCGCTCCGGACTTGGCCGCGCGCGTGCAGACGGTCTTGCGCGCCGATTTCCGGCATCTCTCGATCGCGCCGGCGAAGATACTCAAAGCGGGCGGCATGGAAATCAACTCCAACAATTTCAAGATCGAAACCCCGGGGAAATCCTATCTCTTGAAAAGGCTCGAGAGCGCCGAGCCCGAGACGTTGAGGGTTCAGCTGAAGCTGCTGCAATGGCTGCGGGAGCGCGGTCATGCGGTTCCGCTCCTGGAAAACGCCGCGAGCGGCGACCTCCTGCTTACGGACGGATCTCAGGCCTGGTGCCTCTTCGAGTTTGTCGACGGGGAGTTCTTCAGCGGGGCGGACTCTCAGCTCTCGGATACCGCGCGGCGGCTTGGCGGGTTGCAGAGGGACCTCCGCAGCGTTCCCGCGGAGTTGCTTCCTCCCCGGCGCTGGGGCTACCTTACCAAGCCCGAGTCCGAGGTGTTGGCCGAAATGACCGCGAAGATGGACATTTGGCCCCGACTGTTCGGACGCTCACACGCGAATCTGCTTGCAGTGAGCTGGCCGAAGGTCATGCGGACGGCGGCGCTGCTGAGTTCGAAAATCTCCGAGATCGAAGCGGCTTCGTGGGTGCCCGCGCACTGCGATCTGCATCCGCACAACTTGCTGATGCGGGGCGCCGCGCTGGCGGCCATCGTCGATTTCGAATCGTGCGTGCTGCTCCCGGACGGCGTCTCCCTCGGTTATGGAGCGTTTAAGCTCCTCAAACAGCATGTGATCAGCGCGCGGGGGGGGCGGTGGGATGCCGCCGCCGCCGCCTCGACCCGGGGTTTCTTCGACGCGCTGGCCGAGGCGGACCCCGTCGGCGCGGGAGACCGCGCGCGTCTCGAGTTGTTCGCCATGGCTGAGCTCTACCGGCGGCTGCTTATCGTGTTCAAGCTGAATCTGAGGGACGGGGATTCCCGATGGAACCACGTGCTGCCCATGCATCTGTGCGCCCTGGAGGAGATCGGCGTCATCTGGGATCTGCGGGGCGGGCTCGGCGGTGAGGACGTCTAGGCGCCGGACATCGCGGCTTTCGCCGCGTCGGCGTCCTCGATCGGCGCCTGGATCTTCTTGCGCTCGAAGTTGGTTGAAGGGCGGGGCACGGCGACGGGGCGGGTCGCGGAATCGGCGCCGGCCCAGTGCTTCTCGGCCTGGTCAAGCAGGCGCAGGCTGCGCTGGTGGACGATCGTCTGCAGGCCGAGGAGCTCCATCGCCGAGAACTTGTGGGAGATGATGGCCGAGATCTTCGACGCGTCGCCGAGGTCCATAATAAACCGCTCCAGGTCGCCGTCGTACTGCTCGAGGATGGACTGTTTATAGGTGTAGTACCACTCGGACCCGGGATACGGCGTCGCGAAATGGGGCTTGGCATGGATCCCCAGCTTGATGAGGCCCTGGATGTCGTTGCGAATGCTGTCGAAGCTCTCCTCGGGGAAGCCGATGATGAAGTTGGGGATCGGGCGGATGCCGCTCTTCTTGCACAGGTCGACGGCTCGGTAGTTCGCATCCTGGGTGGTCGCCTTGCCGAGGTTCTTGAGGATGACGGGGTCGAAGGACTCGATGCCGTAGATCAGGAACGAGCAGCCCGCCGCGTACATCGCGGACAGCGCGTCCTCCTTGGCGAGCGTGGCGTGGCTCGTCCCGCCGAAGTGGACGCCGCGGCAGCTTTCGTCGTGCACGACGCCGTCGCGGCGGCAGGTCGGCTGCAGGCCGGCCTCGATCCAGGCCTTGCAGAGGTCCTTGATCCACGTGCGCCCGCTGAAGGCGTCCATCGTCATGAGGTTTTCGTCGATCATCGAGACGAAATCGATCTGGTAACGCTCGTGGAGCGTCTTGACCATGTTCACGATGTAGCTCGGGCTGTGATAGCGGATGGTCCGGCCGTAGCTGAACTTGACGTCGTCGACGCCATCCTCGTTCTTGTCGATCACCATGTCGCCGGTGGTGCCAAGGTGCCAACAGTACCGGCAAACGAGGTTGCAGCCCAGGCTGCCGTTGATGTCGATGCGGCGCTTGGAGGTATAGAGCTCCTCGCTGTACAACTCCTGGGAGTTCTTGAAATAGATGTCGAGAGGCAGGAGGTCCCACGCCGGGTACGGAAGCTCGTCGAGGTCGGGGATCGTCGGCGCCACCGGCGTGAAGAGGCACTCCCCATCCTTGCCGCGGTAGGCGAGGCCGCTGATCTTCGAGAAATCGCGGTCGCCCGCGTCGACGGCTTCGAGCAGGCGGGGGAACGAAACGAAGGCCTCGCCCACGCAGCCGAGGTCGATCTGAGGCATCCATCTCATGATGTCGTGCGGCATGCTCGTGAACAGGCCGCCGCCGGCGAGGAGGAGGGAATCGGGGGAGACGCGCTTGGCGATCTCGCAGGTCTTTTTGAAGAACGAGTAGGTCGTCGTGAGGCCGCCGACGCCGATCACGTCCCAGTCGTCCGCGGCGCACACCTGCTCGACGATGTCGAAGCCCCTTCGCCAGGCGTTCGCGTCGTAGATCTGAACCTGGTGGCCGCGCTTGACCGCGATGGCCGCCAGCAGCGCGATGCCGTAAGGGATGTGGCGCGGCTCGTCCTCCTCGCGGACGACGGGGTTGATCAGGAGGACTTTAGCCACGGGCGGTCTCCTTGGCCTTGGCGAGAAAGGCATCCAGGCTCACGCAGTCGATATTGTCGCCGAACAAGGTCCCGCCCTCGGTGCAGTTGAGCGTGGGCCGCGGGCTGCGCCTGGCCAGGTGCAGGAAGTTTTTGCGATACCAGAAATAGGTCGGATCGGTCATGAACGTCACGCCCGTCAGCGGGAAGTCCATCCAGGTGAAAAACTCTTTGACGCGCTCCTCGTCGCCGCCGGCCATGTCGAGCAGCTCGTAATACGTCTGGGTCATGGTGATCGGCGTGTCGGGGTAGTAGCCGAGGTCCATTCCGGCGACGGCGAGCACGTCCGGCTTGAGGATCTGGACCGCGAAGGCCCACGCGGCCGTGCCGACGGTGCCGCCCGTGGTCAGGCAGGGCAGCGGCAGGACGTCGTAGATCTCCCGGGTGATGCTGCCGGGCTTCGTCGGATCGTCGACGAGCGGGTTCCACCAATACGCGTCGAACTTGGCCTGGCGAAGGCGTGCGACGACGTTCTCGGGCGCCGAGGACGCGACGATCGCGCGGGTCCCGGCGGCGTGCCTGTCGATGAGCGCCATGTCGTCGAGGTTTCGCTTGATCGCGTTCTTGCGGGCCTCGACGTCGAGATCCTGGCGTTCGAAATAATCGTCGTCGCGGATGTGCGCCTCGTAGTCCGGGTCGCCGAACCAGCGCACCATGCGCGTTTCGTGCGGGTCGAGCGTCACGACGAAATCGGGGATCACGCCCGCGCGCAGGCAGGCGGCGTACGCGCCGTCGGCCGCGATGATCGTGCCTTCGTAGCCGGAGTCGCGCAGGCGCTCGATCGTGCGCGCGCGGCGGATGCTCGGCCCCGCGCTCAGCACGATGGCCGAGCGGCGCTTGGCCCCGGCCGGGGGCGGGATCTGCTTGACGGATTTGGCGGCGAACGGCGCGTTGCGCCTGGCGTTGGCCAGGATCGCGTCGCGGTGGCGCTCGATGCCGATCTGGGTGATCTTGTCGACGAGCGCGGAGAACGGCGGCGCCGCGGGGCGGTTGTTCGGCGTCACCCTTTCTTCGGACCGCCGTCGGCCGCTTCGCCGTCCCAGTAGAGCGCGTCCATCTCGACGAAGACCATGCTCCCCCCCACGGACTGCAGCGCCTTCCGGCGGAACTCCTTCTTGAACGCCGTCTGCTCGCTGTCGGCGGCCGGCGCCTTCTCCACGACCGGGCGTTTGACCTCGAAATTGCCTTTTAGAAAATCGCTCATGGAGTGCTCCGTTCGGCAGGTTGTTCAGGAAATGAACACCCTATTTTACGTTGTTCCCGGCCGCGCGTCAACGCCGCGGACCGCCTCGTTCGGCGACGACGGCCTCCGCGAGCTTGAAGTCCCAACGGCCGTCGATGTCGATGGAGGATTCGAAATCCATGACGAGGCCGCGCAGGTCGTCTCCATGCAGCCGGCCGCGCTCCATAAGGATCTCGGTCCGCGCCGCGTAGACGCCGCCGTTGGGCCGGTAGGCCGGGGGGGCTTCCTGCCGGCGCGACGCGCGCTGGCCCTCGGGGAACATGGGGAGGAGCTTGTCGCCGTCCATGACGAAGCGATGATAGGGATGGGTCAGGTCCTTGGTGACGGTCTCGGCCGAGTCCCCGCCGCCCTCGCGGATGAGGCGCACCGTCGCGTCGATGTGTGCCGCCGTCCGCAGCGGGGTGGTCGGCTGGAGCAGGACGACGATGTCGGGCTTCTTGCCCGTCCTCGCGGTGAACTCCCCGACCGCGTGCTTGAGCACCTCGAAGATGCTCGAATCGTCCTGCGCCAGTGCGGCCGGGCGGAGGAAAGGGACCTCGGCCCCGAGGCCGGCGGCCGCTTTTGCGATCGCGGGGTCGTCGGTGCTCACGTAGGTGCAAGTCAGCTCCTTGCTCTCGCGGGCCGCGCGGATGGTCCAGCCGATCAGCGGGACGCCGCCGAGAGGCAGGAGGTTCTTGCCGGGAAGGCCTTTAGAGCCGGACCGGGCCGTAATCACTCCAAAGATGATCATCTTGCGGCGACCTCCGATGCGGATTTCGCGTTCCACCATGAGCCCTGCCGAAAGAACGAGTCGTCGATGCCGTGCTCCGCGCGGTATTCGGCCACTGCTTCCCGCATCGCGTCCTCGGCGGGCAGTCCTCGCTCAAGCTTCGCCATGTAGCTCATTATCCAGCGGCCGACGCGGCGGTCCGCATGGCGATCGTCGAAATGATTGATCATCGCTCGCCAACGACTGAAATCGCCTATGGTCTTGTCGCCCCCGGCGGCCGCGAGGATGGCCTCCTTGAGAAGAGGCAGGGTCTGGTAGACGAGCCGTTGAGCGGGGTCCGCATAAAGCGGGTGGAGGCCCCAGCCGGAGCAGTCCCAGTGGACGGCGCGCGCGCCGAATGCCCCCGAAACGACCCCCGCGCTGTTGAGGCCGAAACAGACCGATAGATCGGCGGCTAGAGCCGCGGTCATCGGGGTCACGCCGGGTTCGAGAAGCAGCAGACGCCCCCCCTTGCTCAGGAGGTCGATGCGCGTAAGTATCTCCTGTCCGCGCGGCAGGCGGGCGTAGCCGTCGAGCGACTTCGGCTTGAGGACCGCCTTCCAGAGCGGCTGCTCCTCGAGCAGCGAGAGCATGGCGAGGAGGAATTCGGACAGCTGTCCGGCGGAAAGGAAGATATTGTAGTCATGCGAGGAGTCGAAGAGCGCGAGCGTGAATCGCATTCCCGCCAGCCGTCCGCGAATGGACTGCGTGACGGAGTCCTGGGGGAGTATCCACAGCCCGCAAGGCAGTATGTTGAGACAATCGTGGCCCTTGCCTTCGAGCCAGCGATGGTGGTTGCGGCCCCACACGAAAAACAGGTGCTCGGGGTTGAGGTGGATGGGCTCCGTCAGGAACTGGAATTCGGACCAATGAAAGCCTATCATCCGTCCGCCCGCCCGCTCCAGACCTTGGGCTTGCGGCGCCTGCCGCCAAGAGAATTCCTGGTGCTGAATGAGAAGGCGGGTCTGGAAGCGCGCGAAGACCGCGCCCCACATTCTCGTGAGCAGGACGAACTCGAGGTCGAACAGCCGCAGCCAAAGAGGCGCCCGTGGTCCGGCGGACCGAAGCGCCCGAAGTGCGTCGAGAAAATCATGGGGCGTCGGGCGCGCTAGGCGCCAAGGTGTGTGTCCGTCGACCCACCGGAATCCCTGCGCTTCGATTGCCGAGGTCGTCCGGGAGTCGCACTCGGAGTCCCGTCGGTCCAGGTAATAGACGAGGTCGAAGGACGACGCATCGACCTTCGAGCGCCAGAAAGTCCAGGAGACGCTGCCAAGGTTGGCCTCGTAGTACTCGACCCAGACCGCCGGACGAATCCGCGCGAGACCCGGCGCAACGGCCGGCCCCCGGAGAAAGGTCAGGAGCATGCGGGCGAAGAGGATCGACGGGGCGCCGGCGATCCGTAGAATGCCGCGCGGGGACAGGGACTCCCTCCAATGGAAGCCCGGCCACGCGTCGTGGCCGATGACGAGGTCGTTGGCCGGATGGCGGGCCAGATGCAGCACATGGTCCGCCGCCGGAATGGCGGCGGCGGCGGCCTCGACCATGACGATGAAGGTTGCCTTCCACATCAGGGCGTCGCAGAGATAGGACTTCACGGCGCGCCGGTACCGGAGCGGACGATTCTGCAAATGGCGGGCGCAGAAGCTCTCGCAGAGGCGATCGAGCTCCTCTTCGCGGCGGTAATTCAAGGCGAGTCCCGCGGCGTCCTTGGCGGCCAGGGTCAGTCCGGCGGGATGAAAGCATGAGGCGAGGCCCGCCCCGGCGAGCCGGTCGAGGATCCGGCCGGCCGCGACGGTGACGCGATGCTCGTCGTATCGGATATCCCGGGGAAGGAACCGGCTCTCGATCCAGAGGCCGATCAGGGTGGGGACGGTGAGGCGCTCGATCCAGACGACGGTCTTGCGCGGCTCAGTCGATGAGGTGGCGGAGCTTCCAGTCCCCATTTTCCTTTTTCCAGAGGTGAGGCGAGCGCGCGTTGTCGATCACTTCCCGGAAGCGCTCCTCGGTGATGTCGACGTACTTCAGGAATTCCTTGAAGTATTTCTTCGGGAATTCCCCGTCGAATCTTCTGACCAGGGCGACGCCTTCCTCACGCGTGATATCCTTGCTCCTGACCTCCTGGGCCGCGTCGTAGGTCGCGCGACCGATGCCGAACTTGATGAAGGTCGTGTAGTAGTGGAAGCCGTCGATCTTGTCGTCGAGGCTGTTATATTTGGAGTAGGTGCCCTCGGTTCGTTCGGGGTTGGCCGCGAAGTTCGTGTGCTCGACCGAGTAGTAGTAGCAGCTCTGCGGATGCCATTTGAGGTAGTAGCCGAGGTAGCGGATGTCGATTCCTCCGCGATCCATTGCCTGCGCGCCGATGGGAAGATAGGCCTCGAGTTCGCACTGGGGCACCTTGTGCTCCTCGCGCAACTGCCGCACCGAGACGCCGCCGAGGAAGAGCTTGTCGTGGTCCCGGTGCTCGTCGCTGAAATACTTCGCGTCGCGCTTCGCCTTTAGATTCTCCGTCGTGGGGTTCCCGTACTCGGCCTCGTTCTCCCCGTAAAAAATGAGCTTGATTCCGTGGCGCAGGGCCACCTTGGGCGCGAGGTTCTTTTGTCCCAGTATGAACGGCTGGAACGGGTGGACGAGATTCTCGAACGCGAGCTTCGTGATGAGGCGATGAACCCGGCCATTGGGGGTGGTCAGCTCGTTGTCAAATCCACCGATGTGGAGCCAGTTCTGGAAGTTCTGCCAGCCCACGTCGGTGTAGAGGTGGGGGGCCCAGGTGCAGGTGAGCGGATTCATGCCGAATTTATATTTGAGGACATGGGCCGCGTAGATGCTGTCCTTGCCGCCGCTTCCGGGGACGAGAACGTCGTACGAGCCGTCCTTGCTCCGATAGCGGTCGAGCAGGTCCCGCAACTCCCTCTCGCGCCCGGCCCAATCGATCTTATCCTTAAGCTCGGCGTGCCGGCAGGCGTCGCAGACCCCGTCCTTGTCGAAATGGATGGTCTCCCGGGCGGTATCGGCGGTCACCTTGAACTCTTGAATGGAGTTGGGCCGCTGGTTGGAAATGACGCACTTTCGGCAGAACTCCACTTTCGCGGGCAGGCCGAATTTGACCTCTAGTTGAGCGCCAGCCAGTTCTTCATGAGCCATAATCCGGTCTCTCCGCTTTTTTCGGGATGGAATTGACAGCCGTGGACGTTGCCCGAGCGCAGCGCCGAGCAAAATTCCCCGCCGGCATAGGGGGTCATCGCGAGACGGTCTTCGGAGCGAGCCGGCTCCGCGACGTAGGAATGGACGAAATACATGAAGGAGCCGGCCGGGAGCCCTCCCAGCGGCGTGCCGGCCCAGTCAGCGGCGGGTTTGAGGCGGTTCCAGCCGACGTGGGGAATCTTGAAATCGCCGGCCGACGCGAAGCGCACGACGCGTCCGGGTATCAGGCCGAGGCCCTCATGCCGGCCGAACTCCGAACCCTCTTCGAGCAGGAGCTGCATGCCGAGGCAGATGCCGAGAAGGGGCCGGCCCGAAGCGCGGAACCGTTTGAGCGGCTCGATGAGGCCCCTCTGCCGGAGGCCTTCCATTCCGTCGCCGAAGGCCCCGACGCCGGGCAGGATGAGCCGCGGGGCTGCTTCGATGGCGGCAGGATCGGAGGTGACCTGTACGTCGCAGCCCAGTTTCCGCAGGGCCCCTTCGATACTGTAGAGGTTGCCCCGTCCATAATCGACGACGGCGACGCGCGTCTCGCTCATGGCCGGACCGGAATCCCTTGGGCGGCAAGCGCTTCTTTGACCGCGGAGATGGAGCAGGAGCCGTAGTGGAACACGTGAGCCGCCGATACCGCGTCGGCCTGTCCCGATCGCACGGCGTCTTGAAAATCCGATATTTTCCCGGCGCCGCCGCAGGCGATTACGGGAATGGCGACGCTGCGGGAGACCCGGGAGATCAGCTCGAGGTCGTAGCCCCGCTTCGTACCCTCCTGATCGATCGAGGTCAGAAGGATTTCTCCGGCTCCGAGGTCGGCGCCCCGGCGCGCCCAGTCCAAGGCATCGGTTCCGCTGCGCTCGCGGCCGTTGTCGGTATAGGCTTCCCAGCGCCCGTCGGGCTGACGTTTGGCTTCGATCGAGAGGACGATGCATTGTGAACCGAAAGCCCGC
>JAMPYD010000378.1 GCA_023700845.1 Elusimicrobiota bacterium
CATGGGCGCGGCGCCCGGGGCCGGCGCCGGCACGGCGGCCGCGTCCGGGCCGCCCGCCGCGCCGGGGCCGCCGAACCGCTCGCCGGAGGCCCCCGCGGGGACCCGGCCCTCGGAAAATTTGAGCGTGGCGTAGGCGCGGTCGTTGCGCGGATTGAGCTTCAGGGCGGCGACGGCGTCCCGGACCGCTCCCGGGTAGTCGCCCTCCCGGAGCCGGGCCTCGGCCCTGCCGCTCAGGGCGGCGTCGCTCTTGGGATCCCGCTGCAAAGCCGCGTCGAAGGCCGCCCTCGCCCTGGCGGGAGGGCCGGCGCCGTTCAGGGCCTGGCCGAGGTAGGTGTAGAAAGGCGCGGAATCGGACGCGGAGGCGTTGCGCTCCGCGTAGCGCAGGAGCTCCGCGGGAGAAAATATTTTTTTGACGATCGGATCGGAGAACTTGATGAAGTCCCGCTCGTAGGCGGTGCGGCCGCCGGGCTGCGGGCGGAATTGCTCCATGGTGGTGCGCAGGCCGCCCTTGATCTCCGTGTGGCGGCTGCGGTAGGCGTCGGAGTCGGGGGGGAGGACCTTCTTCTCGACGTCCCGCTGCAGCGCGACGAATTGATAGGCGCCCTTGATGAGGTCCGCGGTCGCCAGCTTGTTGCAGCCGTCGGCATATTTGCAGCGATCCGAAAACCCGGTGATCCCCTCGTAGGTCCCCTCGCCGAACTGCTTGTTGAACTCCGTCGCGCGTTCGCGCTCCTCCGCCGCGAAGTCCCGCGGGGGCGCGCCCGTCGCGGGAACGGCCGGGGCGCCGACGGCGGGGGTCGCGACGAGGCCGGCGGCGGCCGGGGAAATCCCCAGCCTCTCCATCCGGCGCTTCTTCAGAAGATCGAACTGAGCCTGCTCCTCGGCGGTCGTCGTATCGCCTTGCGCGGCGCAAGGCGCCGCGGCGGCCAACGCGAGGGCGACCAGCCCGATGTGAATCATCATGGGGTTTCCTCAGTGTAGACCGCCCCCGCCGCCTTGTCAATAAGGGCCCTTGACAGCGCCAGGCCGGGAGTTTACACTGAAAAAAGGTCCGGTATCACGAGGGGCTATCCCATGAAATCCATGATCGCCTTGTTCGCTCTCGCCGTGACGCTCGGCGCCGCGACGCCCGCGGCCGCCCAGGAGCAGCCCGACGTCGTCTACCAGAAGGCGCTTCTCGCCCGCGCTTTGACGCCCGCGGACAAGGCGTATTGCGACGCGAAGGCCGGGACGGATTCCGCCGCCTTCGACGCCTGCCGCGTCACCCGCCTCTTCATCGCCGACATCAACGCCGGCCGGGATAAGGGATTCCCGCCGCTGACGGACATCAAGTACGCCCTCGATAAAGACGAAAAAGGGAAGATCATGGACCGCATGTAGCCGCGCGCGCCCGCGGCCCTTCCGGCCGCGCTATTTCGTTTGGAGCGCGGCGAGCATGTCGGCCACTCTCGTGAACTTCTCGCGGATCTTGCCGGCCTTGGTGCCGTTGGACTTCTCCAGGGCGTCGAGCTTCTGCCAATCGACGAAGCTCAGCGCGCGGACCTTCTTGTCTGCGAGCAGGCGCAAGGTGGCCTCGAGCGAGGCGTCGGCCGCGGCCGGCAAGGCCCCCGCCTTGAGGTCGGCGAGCAAAGAGTGCACCGTCGCGACGGAGTCCGCGCGGTTGGTCCCGATGAGCCCCGAGGGGCCGCGCTTGGCCCAGCCGACGACGTACTGGCCGGGAAGAGGCGCCTGCCCCGGCGCCGGGACGACGCGGCCGTCGACGTGGGGGATGTGGCCGGATTTCTCGTCGAACGGCACGCCCGGGACCGGGATGCCGCGGTAGCCGACCGAGCGCAGCACGAGGCCGACGTTGATCGTCTCGAACACGCCGGTGCCGACGGCCTTCACGCCGCCCTTCCCGTCGTCGACGAGCTTGTTCTTCTCGAGGCGCATCGCGCTCACGCGGCCGTCCTCGCCGGTCAGCTCCACGGGCGAGACGAGGAAGCGCAGGAGCACCTTGCGCTCCTTGAAGCCGCGGCCTTTCCTCGCCTGCTCCTGCACGTACTCCGTCTTCTTCCGCGCGGCCGGGTCCGCGACGGACGCGAGGTCCGCCGCCGCTTCGGCGGGATCGACGACGAGGTCGGAGGCGCTGAGGTCCCCGATTTCCTGGATCTCGGCGAGCGAGTAGGCGGCCTCGGCGGGGCCGCGGCGGCCCAGCAGCCAGACGGTCTTGACGCGGCTTTTGCGCAAGGCGTCGAGGGCGTAGGCCGCGATGTCGGTCTTGGCCAGCTCCTCGGGATCGCAGGCGAGCAGGCGCGCCACGTCCATCGCCACGTTGCCGACGCCCACGACCGCTGCCGCGGTCGTGCTGAGATCGAAGCCGCGGTCGCGGTGGTCGGGGTGGGCGTTGTACCAGCCGACGAACTCGGTGGCCGAGTGGGAGCCCCCGAGGTCCTCTCCCGGAATGCCCATGTGCCGGTCGCTCTCGCAGCCGACGGCGTAGATCACCGCGTCGTGGCGCGCGGCCAGCTCCGCGGCGGTGACGTCCGGGCCGAGCTTGACCCCGCCGAAGAAGCGCACGCGCGGATCCTGCGCCGTGCGCTCGTAGACGGCGGCCACCGACTTGATCTTCTGGTGGTCCGGCGCCACGCCGCCGCGCACGAGCCCGTACGGGGTCGGCAGGCGGTCGAACAGGTCCACTCGGACGCTCAGGCCGGGGGCCTTGAGCAGGGCCTCCGCGGCGTAGAAGCCCGAGGGCCCGGCTCCGACGATCGCGACGGACAGCGGGCGCTGGGGCGTGCCGAGTTCGTTCATAGGGGGGCTAGGCTACTAAGTTGCGCGGCTCAAGACCAGCAGGCGGCGAAGGCGGAGGCGAAGGCCGCGGCGTCCTTGGGGCGGCGCGTGGGATCGGGCGACAGCGCCGAGGCGAAGAACGCGTCGAGGCGGGCCGGCAGGCCGGCCCGGCGCGAGGTCACCGGCGCGAACTCCCCGCGCATCTTGGGGCCGAGGAAGTCCGGGCCCGCGAACGGGCGCTGCCCGGCGAGCAGCTCGTAGGCCATCACCCCCAGCGCGTACAGGTCCGAGGCGGCGGACACCGAGCCCATCGCCTGCTCGGGGGCCATGTACGGCGGGGTGCCGCTGGCCGAGGTCTGCGTGAAAGCCCCGCCGCCGACCGACTGGTGCGCGATGCCGAAGTCCATGACCTTGAGCTCGCCCGCGTCGGTGATCATCATGTTCGAGGGCTTGAGGTCG
>JAMPYD010000379.1 GCA_023700845.1 Elusimicrobiota bacterium
ACGCGGCTGACGCTCGGCGAGCTCAAGGAAAAAATATCCGAGACCCTCGGCCTGAGGCTCACCCGGGAGATGACCCTGCAGGTCGTCAGCTTCGGCTACAAGCACGGCATGCCGATCGACGCGGACATCGTCATGGACGTCCGCTTCCTGCCCAACCCGCATTACCTGTCCGCGCTGCGCAAGAAGACCGGCCTCGACGAGCCGGTCCAGCGGTACATCCTCGCCCAGCCCGTGGCGCGCAAGTTCCTCAACGACTGGCATAAGCTGATCTCGACCTTGCTCCCGCACTACGTGCGCGAGGGGAAATCCTATCTGACGATCGCCATCGGCTGCACCGGCGGCCGCCACCGGAGCGTGTTCTGCACGCGCTGGCTCGCGCAGAAGCTGCGCGCGACGGGCCATCCGGTCCAGGAATTCCACCGGGACGTGACGCTGTGATCAATTTCATCGTCGTGACGCACGGGGAGTTCGGCGCGTACCTCGTCGAGGCCGCGGAGGGGATCGTCGGCCGGCAGGCCCAGGGCGTGCGCGTGGTGGCCACCTCCTCGCGGCAGTCCGTCGACGACATCCGGCGGCGCATCAAGCGCGCGCTCGCCGAGCTCGGCGGCCCCGGCGGCGTGATCGTGTTCACCGACATGCCCGGCGGCACGCCGAACAACCTGTCCTTTCCCCTGATCCGGGACGAGAAGACCGTCGAGATGATCAGCGGCGTCAACCTCTACATGCTCGTCTCCGCCTTCAGCCATCGCGACCGGCTGCCGCTGCGCGAGCTCGTCGAGAAGGTCGTCGCCGACGGGCAGAAGTCGATCAAGGACATCCGCGCGATGTTCGTCGCCGCGGTGGGGGCCCGCTGATGGGCGTGACCTTGCTGCGCGTCGACGACAGGCTCATCCACGGCCAGGTGGTCGAGGGCTGGGTTCCCTATCTCAAGGTGGACCTCGTCGTCGTGGTCTCCGACGCGGCGGCCGCCGACGAGATCCAGACCGCGCTGATGAAGATGGCCCTTCCGTCGTCCGTCGGGCTGCTCGTCCTGCCGGTCGCGGAGGCCGCGGCCTCGCTGGCGTCCCCGCAGATGGCGGCGCGCAAGGCCCTCGTCCTCGTCCCCGGCCCCGCGGAGGCCCTGGCCCTCGTCGAGAAGGGCCTCAAGATCGACCGGATCAACGTCGGCGGCCTCCACTACACCGTCGGCAAGGTGCAGCTCGGCCGCGCGCTCTTCCTCGACGAGAAGGACCGGCTCGCGCTGCGGGCCCTCGCCGCGAAGGGCGTCCGGCTCGAGGGCCGAGCGCTTCCCGGCGACGCCGAGGAAGACCTGACGGCCGCGCTGGAGGGGCGATGACGGCCGCCGCCGCCTGCGCCGTGCTGGCCGTCCTCGAGCTCGACGCCGTGCTGGTCGCCCAGACCCTCGCGTCCCGCCCGCTCGTCGTCGGCGCGCTGCTGGGCGCCCTGACGGGCCACGCGCAGGCCGGCATGCTGTTCGGCGCGGTCTTCGAGCTGCTGAGCCTGTGCGACCTTCCCGTCGGCGGCTGCCTGACTTGGTCGGCCCCGGTCGCGGCGGGCACGGCGACCGTGATCGCGAGCGGCGGGGCGCCGGCCTCCCTCTGTTTCGCCGCGGGCGCCGCCGCCGGCATCCTGCACTCCCGGGCCGAGGCTTTCGAGCGGACGCGCCGGGCGTCGAGCGGGGACGCGCTCGCCCTGCGCGCGGAGGCCGACGGCCGGACGCTCGGCCGGGCGATGGGCGCCTCGATCGCCCTGCACGCGGCGATGACCTTCGCGGTGGCCGGCGCCGTCGTGGCCGTCGCCGGCGCCGTGGACCGGCGCTGGTGGACGAGCGCGCCCGACCTGATCCAAGGGGGGGCGGCGCTGATGTCGTCGAGCGCGCCCTGGCTGGGCCTGTCCGGGGTCACCGCCTGGGGGCTGAGGCGCTCATGAGCGAGCTCGTCATGACCCCCGGGATGAAGGCCCGGATCGCCGGCCGCCTCCTGCTTCTGCAGGCGCGGTGGGACACGGCCCGGATGCAGGGCTCCGGGTTCGCCTACGCCCTCGACCCGTGGCTCGCGGCCTGCTGGGCGGCCGAGCCGGAGGCGCTCGCGGCCGCCCGGCGGCGCCACCTCGAGTACTTCAACACGCATCCGATCGCGGCGTGGATCGTCGCCGGCGCCGTCTGCCGGCAGGAGGCCGCCGCGGCCGCGCTGTCGGGGCCCGCGCGCGACGCGGCGATCGCCCGCATCCGTTCGCTGAAGACCGGGCTCGCGGCGTCGCTGGCCGGATTGTACGACTCGTTTTTCTGGGGGGCTTTGCGCCCCGCCAGCGCGCTGGCGGGCATACTCGCCGCGCAGGCGGCCTACCACGCCGGCTCGACGCGCGCGCCGGCCTGGGCGGCGGCGACGGCCCTGCTCGTCTACAACGCGCCGGCCTTCGCCGCGCGGGCGTACGGCCTGCGACGCGGCCTGGCCGAAGGCGAGCGCGCCGTGCTGGAGCTCACCCGCCTGCCGGTGCAGGCGTGGATCCTGGCCCTGCGCCGGGCGACGGTCGCCGGAGCGATGGCGTCGTTCGCCGTCGGCGCGGGCCTGCTCGGGGGCGGCGACCGCCTGACGGCGGCGCTGACCTTCGCGGCGGGCCTGATCCTGACCTGGCGCGGCGTTTCGCCGCTCGCCCAGCTCGGATTCGCGGGGCTCGGCGGCATGGCCGCCGCGGCCGTGGGGCTTTGGCCGTGATGGAAAAAACGATGACGATCAAGAACCGCATGGGCCTGCACGCGCGGCCCGCGGCGATGTTCGTCCAGGAAGCCGGCAAGTTCAAGAGCCAGATCTACGTGGTCAAGGACGGCCTTCAGGTCAACGGCAAGAGCGTCATGGGCCTGATGCTCCTGGCCGCCGAGAGCGGCTCGAAGCTCACGATCAAGGCCGACGGCCCCGACGAGGAAGCGGCCCTCGCCGCCCTCGAGAAACTGTTCGAGCGCCGGTTCGATGAAGCGTAAAGAACGAATGAACCACAGAGACACAAAGACACAGAGAACGGAAGGGATGGTAACGGCAACGCTCGTTGCCGTTAACCCTTTCTCCGTTCTCTGTGTCTTTGTGTCTCCGTGGTCGAATCCGTCGCCGTTGAGGGCCTTCTCGTGATCGTGATCAAAGGAATCGCCGCCAGCCCCGGGATCGCGATCGGGCGCGCGTACGTGGTCGAGGACGAGGACATCGTCGTCGAGCGCGTCGA
>JAMPYD010000380.1 GCA_023700845.1 Elusimicrobiota bacterium
CAGTCTTTGCACAGGCCGAACACCTCGTGCCGGTGCCATTTCGGCGTGAATCCGGCCTTGCGGCAGGCGTCGTCCTGGATCTTCTCGAGGGTGGGCCAGCGCACCTCCTGGATGCGCCCGCAGGCGACGCAGATCAGGTGGTCGTGGTGGGGCCGGTCGTGCTCGACCTCGAAGCGCGTGGTGCCGCCCCGGCCGACGACGGGCGAGATGAGGCCGCACTCCTGGAGCATCTTCAGCGTGCGGAAGACCGTGGCGCGGCCCACCCCGTGCGTGCGCAGGGCGAGGTAGATCTCGTCCTGGCTCAGATGGTGGTCGGCCTTGAGGAAGTGGTTGAGGATGAGGCGGCGCTGGCCGGTCAGGCGCAAGCCGTTCTTCGCGAGGTGCTGCGTGAAGACGCTCACGATCTTTTCGGCGTGCTTCTTGTCCCGGCCGCTTTCGTAGACGACGAGCTCTCTCACGGCGATAGGGTATCAGTCTAGGGGGCCCGGCGCAATATTTTAGTCATGAGACCTTGCTACAATAAAAAGATGAAGCGGTTTTGGCCTTTGCCCGTTCTCCTGCTCCTGGCCTGGCCCGCGCGCGCGCAGGAAGGCGAAGACGCCCCGGCCTCCGACGCGGCTCCCGCCGAGGACGCCGCTCCCCAGGAGGCGCCGCTGGCCCCCCCGGAAGGCGAGGCCGCCGCGAACGACGGGGCGCCGTCCGACGCCCCGGCCGCCGAGACGAATCCTCCCGACGAGCCGGCGCCTCAGGGCGGCGCCGCCGCCAACGGCGGAGAGGAGGAATCCGAGCCGGCCGAGAAGCCGGTCAAGGAAGAGCCCCTGATCAGCGTGAAGGTCGCGTCGCCCGAGGGCGAGGAGGCCGAGGAGGAAAGCGTCGCGCCCGCGGTTCCCAAGAAGAAGGTGGAGCCGACGGCCACCTTGATCAAGACGCCGAAGAAAGGCAAGCCGGCCGCGGCGAAGGCCGCCAAGACCGCGAAGGGCAAGGCCGGAAAAACCGAAAAGGCCGCGCCTCCGCCCGTGAAGACGAAGGCTCCCGCCGTCGCGCCCGAGCCCCCCCCGCCGCCGGTTCCCGCCGTGCCGCTGACGCCGATCACGCCCCGCAACCCTTAAACGCGGTTAGAGCTTTTCGACGGATGAGGCGAGGACCCAGCCCTTCACGCCTTCCTTCAGCAGGCCGACCTCGAGCCACGCGCCGCCGTCCGACAGGACGCGCACGCGGCGCCCCTCGGGCGCGGTGTAGCCGACGGTGAATTTCTCCCCCGGGCCGTTGCGCAGCTCGGCGCGGGCGGCGACGATGACGCCGCGTCCCGCCGGAAGCACCGCGCGCAGCCCCGCCCACCAGATCCCGAAAAACAGCCAGGCGGCGGCCGCGCCGATCAGCCCGCCGCGGAGCTTCTCGCGCCGCGCCGCGTCCCCGAGCAGGGACAGGCCCGCGAGGATCATGGCCGCCCAGGCCGCGAGCCAGTGCAGGCCCGCCAGCTCCCGCGAGGACAGCGCGGTGAAGGCCGCGAACGCGGGCCCGGGAATGCCGGGCGGCGCCAGCTCCTCGCCCGAGCGCTTGAGGACGAAATCGAGGTTGTGCCGCCCGTCGCCGTCGCGCGGATCGAGGTCGAACGCGCGCTGATACGAGGCGGAGGCGCGCCCGAGCCTCCCGGACGTGAGGTAAGCGTGGCCCAGGTCGTAGTGCATCGCCGCGTCGTCCGGGCGCGCGGCGAGGAGGGCCTCGAACTCGGAGGCGGCCTGGTCGAACCGGCCGGCGTCGTAGGAGGCCTTCGCGTCGGCGTAGGCCGCGGCGGCGGCGGGCGAGGCGAGCGCGGCGGCGAGCAGGACGGCGATCATGAGAGGCCTCCCTTGTCGAAGGCGAGCGCGAGCTCGCGGATCTCGTCGGCGAGGCGCTTGACCTCGGCCTGCCCCGCGCCGCCGGGAGCGTAGCGCAGCAGATCGAGCTCGTCCCAGACCGATTTCAAGCGCGCCAGCTCGGCCGGAGCCGGGGGCGTCCGCCGGTTCTGGAGGCGGTGGGTCACGGCCTTGAGCGTCAGGCTCGCCGCGGGCTGGCCGAACTTGTCGGCGAAGTAGCCGGTCAGCGCCTCGCCGAGCAGGGCCACCGCGCGGGCGCGCGCCGCGGCGGGCTGGGCCTCGGCCTCTCTCAGGCGGCGCTCGGCCGCGGCGCGCGCTTCGCCGGCGCGGCGCGCCTCGGGGTTGGCGGCGAGCAGCCGGCGGCGCAGATCGAGGGCGAGCGCCGCGAGCAGGAACGCGCCGGGGAGGGCGTGCCACGGGCCGGTCCTCCCGAAGGCGGCGAGCGCGGCGAGGGCCGCCGCGGGAACGCCGCGGCCGTTGGGGGTCTTGAGGTAGCGGATGTCCGCGGCCACCTCGGCCACGCCCGGCGCCTGAGAGGTCCCCGGGCCGACGACGGGCAGCGCGGCGTTCGGGTCGCCCGGAAGGATGCTCAGGCGGATCGGCTTGCTTTGAGCGCGGGCGTAGGCGCGCTTGGCGGGGTCGTAATAGGAGACCGTCACCGGCGGGATCTCGAGCGGCCCCGAGACGCGCGCGACGAGGACCGTCTTGAAGGTCTTCGCGCCGCCGACCTTGTCTCCGAACCGCTCGAGCTTGACCGAGCTTTCGGAATCGAAGAACCGGACCGACGGGAGGTCCGGCCGCTTGGGCTCGGGAAGGGATTTGATGTTGCCGACCCCGCTCACGACGACGGACAGCGTCACCGCCTCGCCGGCCTTGAGCTGGGCGCGGTCGACGGAGGAATCGACGGCGACCGCGCCGACGATCCCGGAGAAATCGTCGGGCGCTCCCGGCGGCAGGGGATCGGCCTGCAGCGCGAGCGGGTCGGTCTGCAGGCGGCGCGCCTCGGGCGCGGCCATGCTGAAGAAGCGGTCGAAGAAGTCGTCGCCGGTGGCGCCGCCGCGGCGGGGCAGCTGCACCGTCACCATCGCCGGCCCGATCGTCGCGCGGCCGGCCTGCACCGGGAAGAGGGCGCTCTTGAGCTCGGAGTAGTTGTAGGACCGCCCGCCGATCACGGTCGCGCCCTGTCCTTCCGCGCCGAGATTCTCGGACAGAAGGCCCGTCAGCTTCGGGGCGTCGTACTGCGGCGCGCCGAGCAGGGGCACGGCGGTGTAGAAGCGCACGACGAGGGTCACCTGCTCGTTGACGTAGACCCGGTTCTTCTCGAGCTGGGCGGTGACGAAGGCGTCCGGGCTCGCG
>JAMPYD010000381.1 GCA_023700845.1 Elusimicrobiota bacterium
ACGACGTGGACGACCGCCAGGACCTTGATCGCGATCCAGATCGACTCGACGGCCAGCGGCGGAAGGCCCTGGGCGCCGAGGAGGGCGTACAGCTTGTCGCCCCAATGCGCGAGCTCTCCGATCAGGCCGCCGGTGACGCCGAGGCCGAGGAAGATGCCGGCGAGCATTCCGGCGCCCCACTGGAAGCCGGGCTTCGACCAGCGGTTGGCGAAGCGCTCGGTGGGCCAGGTGCTGAAGCGGTCCTCGATGAGGCGGCCGTCCTTGCGGTTGAGCACGGGCTCCGGCGGAACGTACTTAGGGGCGACGGGCTTGGGCGCGGCAGGGGCCGCGGCGGGCGCGGGGGCCGGAGCCGCCGCGACGGGCTCCGGAGCCTTGGCCGGCTCGGCCTTCTTGCCGCTCTCTTCGGGATCGGGTTTCTTGGCGGTCATTATCGGTCCACCTCGCCGAGGACGATGTCGATGGAGCCCAGCAGCGCGATCACGTCGGACACCTTCATGCCGACGAGCTTCTCCTGGAGCATCGCGAGATTGATGAACGACGGGGCGTGCACGTGCATGCGGAAGGGCGAGATTCCGCCGTCGGAGGCGAGGTAGATGCCCAGGTCGCCGCGCGCGCCTTCGACGTGCGCGTAGGCCTCTCCGGGCGCGGGCTTCGGGATCTTCGCGACGCCGGAGGCCATGAACGGGCCCTCCGGGAGCTTCGCGATCGCCTGCTCGATGATGCGGATGGACTGGCGCATCTCCTGCACGCGGCAGAAGTAGCGGTCCCAGCACGAGCCGGTCTTGCCCAAGGGCACGTCGAACTCGTAGTTCTCGTAGCCGCTGTAAGGCTCGGACTTGCGCACGTCGTGGTTGACGCCGGAGCCGCGCAGGTTCGGGCCGGACAGCGCCCAGCCCACGGCCTCCTCGGGCGAGACGATCCCGACGCCCTGGGTGCGGGCCATGAAGATCGGGTTGTAGGTGAGGAGCGTGTCGTACTCGTCGAGGCGGGGCTTGAAGTACTCGACGAACTCGTTCGTGCGCTTGAGCCAGTCCGCGGAGGCGTCCGTCATCACGCCGCCCAGGCGGATGTAGTTGTAGGTCAGGCGCGCGCCGCAGATCATCTCGAAGAGGTCGAGGATCATCTCGCGCTCGCGGAACGCGTACAGGAACGGGGTGTAGGCGCCGAGGTCGATGCCGTACGTCCCGAAGAAGAGGAGGTGCGAGGCGACGCGGTTCATCTCGCACATGATCACGCGCAGGGCGTCGGCGCGCGGGGTCGCCTTGACGCCCATCAGCTTCTCGGCGGCGAGGCAGAAGACGAGGTTGTTGGGCATCGCCGCGACGTAGTCCCACCGGTCGGTGAGCACGACGCAGTGATGGTAGTTGCGGACCTCGGCGAGCTTCTCGGTGCCGCGGTGCAGGTAGCCGATGTCGGGCACGGCCTTGACGATGACCTCGCCGTTGATCGTGAGGCCGATGCGCAGCACGCCGTGGGTGGACGGATGCTGCGGGCCGAGGTTGATGAAGAGCTGGTCGCTCTTGAGCTCGGGCATCGTCGAGGCGTCGGCGCCGGAAACCATGGTATTACTCATCGAAGCGGTCCTTGATGTGGACGTAGTCTTTGCGCAGGGGGTGGCCCTGGGTGAAATCGGGGGTCAGGATCTTGACCAGGTTCGGGTGCCCTTCGAACTTGACGCCGAGCAGGTCGAACGTCTCGCGCTCCTGCCAGTCCGCGCTCTTGAACAAGGGCACGAGGCTCGGGACGCTGACGTTCTCGCGGGGCTGCTCGAGGCGGACGAACACGCGCGCGCGCTCCTTGACGGAGAAGAAGACGTAGAGCAGGTCCATCACGGGGCGGTACGGGTAGCCGGCGGTCGGGGCGGACTCGATCTGCGGCGTCCCCCCCTCGGGCAGGAACGGGTTGAAGTTCTGCTGGCGGATGTAGCCCTTCATGTCCACGGGGCCGAGCAGGTCGGTCGCGGTGACGGTCTCGAGCATGTCGAAGGAAGACTCTTTGGCCCATTCAGCGAACGGCAAAAGGTCATTCTTCGAAGCGAGCCGGACCGTCAGGTAGTCCTTCACCTGAACGGCGGCTTTCTCGATCTTGGGAAATTTGGCGCTGATTTTGGAAAACAGTTCGTCGTTGGTCATATTAAGCGTTGATATCGCGGCTTCCCTTTTCCTGCTGTGACGTCGCCAACCCCTTCTTTAACGACATCTTGGCGATCTTCTCCTGCAGCTTGACGACCGCGTACTGCAGCGCCTCGGGGCGCGGCGGGCAGCCGGCGATGTAGACGTCGACGGGCACGATGCGGTCCACGCCCTTGAGCACGGAGTAGGAGTCGTAGTACGGGCCGCCGCAGTTGGCGCAGGAGCCCATCGAGATGACGAAGCGCGGCTCCGGCATCTGGTGGTAGATCTCGAGGATCGGCTCGGCCATCTTCTTGCAGACGGTGCCGGCGACGATCATCACGTCGGCCTGGCGGGGGCTCGCGCGCGGGATCACGCCCATGCGGTCGAAGTCGAGGCGCGAGGCGTAGGAGGCCATCATCTCGATGGCGCAGCAGGCGAGGCCGAACGTCATCGGCCACATCGACTGGCGGCGGCCCAGGTCGATGAAGTAATCCGAGGTCGTCAGGAGGAGCTCCCCTCCCGGCAGGCCCTTGGTCAGTCCCGGCAGCTTCTCGAGGATCATGGCCATAGTTCTACTCCCAGCTCAGGGCGCCCTTGCGCCACGCGAACGCGAGACCCAGCAGCAGGATCGCGATGAAGATCCCCATCTCCACGAGCGCCAGCGAGCCGAGCTCGCGCGCGGTCACGGCCCACGGGTAGACGTAGAGGACTTCCACGTCGAACAGCACGAAGAGCAGGGCGAAGACGTGGAAGCGGATGTTGAGCTTGACCTCGGTCGAGCCGACGGCGGGGATGCCGCACTCGTAGGTGCTCTCCTTGCGGGCGTACGGGACGCTCGGGCGCAGGATCTTGGCCAGGCCGAGCGTGACCGCGGCGAAGCCGACCGCGACGATCACGAAGGCGTAGACGACGGCGTAGGCGCTCATCATTTCGCTTTCCTCTGTATAAGAACTTTGAAGACCTCTCCCATCCCTTCCGGGTGGATGAGGGTCTTGAGCTTGGCCCGTTCGCGGTAGGCGGCGGAGTCGTCGCCGGCGGCGGCCTCGAGGAAGCCGAGCATGCCGCCCTCGATCAGGAACTTGGACAGG
>JAMPYD010000382.1 GCA_023700845.1 Elusimicrobiota bacterium
CGCCGAAGGAGACCTCGAGCCCGTCGGCCTCGGCCGCCCGGCGGAGCGTGGGCCACTCCTTCGGCGCCGTCCACGCGGCCGCTCCCCGGGCCTTTCCCTTGCGGTACTCCTGGGAGTAGACCTCGTCCTTCCAGCCGGGAAGCGCGCCGAGCACGCGGTCCGCCTTCGACCGCCCCGCGGCGGCCGCCAGGCGGTTGATCGCGAGCGCGGGAATCTTCAATTGAAACCCGGCGGCGGCGGCGAAGGACATGCCGATGCGGATGCCGGTGAAACGTCCAGGCCCCGAGGCCGCCGCGATCGCGTCCAGGTCCTTCCAGCCGAGCCCGGCCTTCTTCAGCAGGCGCTCCACGAGCGGCAGGAGGGCCTCGTCGTGCTTCTTCGCGGCGCGCCGCAGCTCGTGGCGGCCGACGGCGACGGACAGGACTTCGCCCGTCGCGTCGACGGCAAGTATTTTCATCGGAACGATTCTAGGATTTTTCGGGACGCGGGGCCCGTCGCCTTCGCCGCAGCGCGGCGCCCGCCGGCCGCGTGGGACAGGGTCACCTCGAGGCGGTCCTTCGGCCAGGTCCCGCCCGCGGCGTCGGGCCACTCCACGACCACCGCCCCGCGCGGGTCGGCGAGCAGCTCGTCGAGGCCCAGCTCGGAGTCCCGGCCCCGCGCCACGCGGTAGAGATCCAGGTGATGCACGGTCAGGCTCTTGCCGCGGTACGCGTGGGCGAGGGCGAACGTCGGGCTCGACACCCGCCCCTTATACCCCGCGCCGCGGGCGAGGCCGCGCGCGAGCGTCGTCTTCCCCGCGCCGAGCTCGCCGCGCAGGAGCACCACCGCGCCGGGCCTGAGCCCCCGGCCGAGGCGCTCGCCGAGCGCGATCGTCTCCGCCTCGCTCGTCAGCGTCAAGCGCACAGGGCTTTGAACGCGTGCGGCAGGTAGTCCGCGAGGTCGGTCGAGGTCGCCGCCCACGGAGTGAGCTCCTTCTCCGCGGCGTCGCCGGCGGCGCCGTGGAGCCAGGCGCCGAGGGCCGCCGCCTTGAAGGGCAGGTCGCCGGAGGCGCGGCCGGAGGCGAGCATCTGCGCCCAGAGCCCGGCGACGAGGCCGGTCAGCACGTCCCCCGTGCCGCCCTTGCCGAGGCCGGGGCCGCCGGTGTTGTTGGCGATCGTGCGGGCCCCCGAGGAGACCAAGGTCTTGTGCCCCTTGAGCAGGACGACGCCGCCGAGGCCGCGCGCGAGCTTCTCGGCGCACTTCTCGCGCTGCGCCGACACCTCGCTCTTCTTCATCCCGAGCAGGCGCGCGGCCTCCGCCGGATGCGGCGTGTACACGCACGGGTGCTTGCGCGCCCTCAGCATCTGCTCGACGCCGCCGCTGTCCTGCTGGGCCAAGGTGTTCAGCGCGTCGGCGTCCACGACGGCCGCGGCCGGCACGCCCGACAGGGCCAGCAGCACGAAGCGCGCGGCGTCGGCCTGCGTCGTCATGCCCGGGCCGATCGCCATCGTCGTCACGCGCCGCTCCTTCGCGTACTCCTTGAGGCGGTCCACGCCCTCGGCGCGGAAGACGCCGGCCGCGTTCTCCGGAAGGGCCAAGGTCATCGCCGAGGGCGCCGCGCCCGCCACGGTCCCGGCGATGCCCGCGGGGACGGCGACCGTCACGAGCCCGGCGCCGGAGCGCAGGGCGCCGCGCGCCGCCAGGATCGCCGCGCCCGCCATCCCGCGCGAGCCGGCGACGACGAGGACGTGCCCGAAAATTCCCTTGTGATCCCCGGGCTCGCGCGCGACGAGGCCCTCGCGCAGCTCCGCCTTCCCGAGAGCCTTGGCGCTCACATGGGCTCTTGAGACAGCAATTTCTTCCAGCTCGCGGGGATGTGCGCGCGCGGGTGCGGCACGAGGCTCCCCAGCAAGGTCCAGCGCGGCCGCTCCGGCTTGCGCTTGAGCGGCATGCCCGCCTCGTCCGGCAGGCGGTCGGCCTTCTTCAGGTTGCAGGGACGGCAGGAGGTCACGATGTTCGTCCACTCGTTGGAGCCGTCGCGCGAGCGCGGGATGACGTGGTCGAGGTCGAGCTCGTCGCTCGACTTGCGCTTGCCGCAGTAGGCGCACTTGTAGCGGTCGCGCGCGAAGACGTTGTGGCGGGTGAAGGCCACCTCGCGGTGCGGGATGCGGTCGTAGCGCACCAGGCGGATCACCTCGGGCACGGCGAAGCGCATGTTGGTCGAATTCACGAAGCCGGAGGGAATCTCCACCCAGTTGGAGGACGCCGCGACCCAGGCTTCGAAATCATACGGGGTCAGGTCCTCGTCGAGCGCCTCGGCCAGGCCCATGTAGACGAGCGTGACCGCCCGCCGCCAATCGGCGACGGCGACGGCCCGGAAGCTCCTGTTCAGCACGAGGGTGCGTCCCATGTCCTAATAGACTAACAGGCAAATGACGGGAAATCAACGCCCGGAGGGGCGGCCGCCTGGCAAAGCCTTTTAATTTCCACTACAATCCGAAATACGCGGCACTCGCCTCCGAACCGCAAAGGAGAAGGACCATGAACGATCATACCCGCGCCGTTCCCAAGACCGTCGCCGCCGGAGCCTGCCTGTCCCTGCTGGCGATCATCCTCGGATTCGCGATCGGCGGCGCCTTCGGGGCCGCGGAGGACGCGATCAAGAAGCGCCTGGACAGCTCCGGCGGAGCCGTCCTGGAGACGGTCTATAAGGGAGACGCCGCGGCGAAGGACGCCGTCGTCAAGAAATCCTGGCAATACCTGATCCGGGCCCACCTGCACGCCGGCGCCGCCGGCACGGCGTCGCTGGCGTCGATCGCGACGATGATCCTGCTGGTCCCGCTGGGCCCGGCCGCGCAGGCGAGCGCGCTGGCCTTCGGGGCGGGCGCCCTCCTGTATTCGGGGTTCTGGATGATCGCCGGGTTCACCGCGCCGGGGCTGGGAAGCACCGGGGCCGCCAAGGAGGCGTTCTCGTTCATCGCGATCCCGGGGGCGGGGCTGTGCCTGCTGGGCGCGCTCGGAACGCTGTTCTGCGTGGCGAGGGCGCGCCTATTTCGATCCGGCGCCTGAGGCGGGCGCGCGGACGGCGCCCGCGTTCCAGCGCTCGAGCTTGTGCAGGTTGCGCACCATCAGGCGCGCGATGAACCAGGGGAAGCCCGCGTCGTGAAGCCTGGCGGCGCACAGCTCCTTCATCTGGGCGACGGTCATCTCCGGGCGGGTGAA
>JAMPYD010000383.1 GCA_023700845.1 Elusimicrobiota bacterium
AAGGTCCTCGGCCAGCGCCGCGCCGTGAAGACCCTGGAGGGCCTCCTGTCCTCCGAGCGCCTTCCGCCCGCGATGCTGTTCATCGGGCCCGAGGGCGTGGGCAAGTCCCTGGCCGCGATCGAGTTCGCCAAGGCCCTGCTGTGCCGCGAGCGCCCCTTCACCGGCGAAGCGTCCTGCGGCGAGTGCGCCGACTGCCGCGGCGTGGACGGACGCATGCACCCCGACGCCGTCATCGTCGACGCGTCCTACCAGGCCTCCCTCGAGGAGGAGGACGTCGAGAAGCAGAAGATCTGGAAGGTGGACACGATCCGCCATCTGCTCAAGGACCTCAGCCTCAAGTCGATGATGGACGGCTGGAAGGTCGCGGTGATCCCCGACGCGCAGCGCCTCAACGAGGCCGCGGCCAACGCGATGCTCAAGATCCTCGAGGAGCCTCAGCCCAAGACGCTCTGGATTCTCGGCGCCACCCAGCGCGAGCGCCTGCCCCGCACGATCTCCTCGCGCTGCTTCACCGTGCCCTTCGGCCCGCTGCCCGAGCCCGTCCTCGAGAAAATATTGACGGGCCGGGGCATCGCCCCGGCCCAGGCCAAGCGCTTGGCCGCCCTGTCCGACGGCTCCGCCGGACGCGCGCTCGAGCTCGCCGAGGACGACGGCCTCCCCAAGGGCGGCGGCCCGCTCGCCGCCGTGACCGCCGCGGACGGCCTGCCCAAGGACCTCGCTGCCGCGCGCGTGAAGGTGGAGCGGGCGCTGTACTCCCTGGGCCAGGACCTGCGCCGCCGCCATCTCGACGGCGAGTCCGCCTTCTCCCGGGTGGAGGCCCCCCTGCGGGAGCTCGCGCGCCTGCGCGCGGCCCTCCGCGCCAACGCCGATCCCAAGCTGATTCTGACTTTGGCTTCCCTCGAAGCCGAAGCCTCACGGTGACCAAATCATGAAGCGCTACTACATCACGACCCCGATCTATTACATCAACGCGGCGCCGCACATCGGCCACGCGTACACGACGATCGCCGCCGACGTCCTGGCCCGCCACGTCCGCGGGCGCGGACGGGCCGCGCACCTGCTCACCGGCACCGACGAGCACGGCCAGAAGATCGAGGACGCGGCGAAGGCCGCGGGCAAGCACGTGATGGACTTCTGCGACATGACCTCGGCGAAGTTCCGCGACCTCTGGAAGCACCTCGACATCCACGTCGACGACTACATCCGCACCACCGAGAAGCGCCACGAGGACAAGGTCCAGGAGTTGTTCGCCCTGCTGATGAAGAACGGCGACATCTACAAGGGCAAGTACGAGGGCCTTTACGACGTGGTCAGCGAATCGTTCGTCAAGGAATCCGACGCGGTGAAGGGCCCCGGCGGCGTCCTGCTCGGCCCGGACTCGGGCAAGCCGCTGCAGAAGCTCTCCGAGGAGACCTACTTCTTCAAGCTCTCGAAATACCAGGACAAGCTCCTCGCGCACTACGAGGCGAACCCCGGCTTCCTGGCCCCCGCGCACCGCGCCGCGGAGCTGCACCGCTTCGTCGAGGCCGGCCTCGAGGACATCTCGGTCTCGCGCACCAAGGTGAAATGGGGCATCGAGGTGCCCGGCGATCCCGACCACACGATCTACGTCTGGTTCGACGCGCTGATCAATTACTGGTCCGCCGCCGCCGGGACCGCCGACCTCTGGCCCGCGGACGTCCACATCGTCGGCAAGGAGATCTTCCGGTTCCACGGCGTGATCTGGCCCGCGATGCTGATGGCCGCCGGCCTGCCGCTGCCGAAGAAGGTCTTCGCGCACGGCTGGTGGACGGTCGACGGCGCGAAGATGTCGAAGTCGGCCGGCAATTTCGTCGACCCCCGCGACATCACCGCGGAGTTCGGCGTCGACGCCCTGCGCTACTTCCTCCTGCGCGAGATGCCCTTCGGCAACGACGGGGACTTCTCGAAGGCGTCGCTGACCAAGCGCTACAACGCCGAGCTCGCCAACGACCTCGGCAACCTCGTCTCGCGCGTCTCCGAGATGGTGGACAAGTTCCTCGGCGGACGCCTGCCGACCAAGCCGCCGCTCGGCGAGGACTTCTACACGACAGCCGTGGCCAAGCGCACCGAGGAAATCTCCGCCAAGATGGAGGCGCTCGATTTCAACGGCGCGCTCGAGACGATCTGGGAGGTCATCCGCAGCCTCAACGCGCGCGTCAACGAGAAGTCCCCCTGGAAGCTCGCGAAGTCGGACATGAAGGAATGCGAGATGGTGCTTTTCGACCTGGTCTGGTCCCTGCGCCTCGTCTCCGGCTGGCTCGACCCGTTCATGCCCCACACCGCGGCCAAGATCCACATGCAGCTCGGCGTGCGACTGTTCCCTGACGCGCTGACGGCCGAGGACGTGCTCAACGGCACCAAGGAGCGCCCGGGCCTGATCCAGAAGGGGCCGGTCCTCTTCCCGCGCAAGATCTAGCATGAAGCGGCTCGTCCTGGCGCTGCCCGTCCTCTTCCTGGCGCTGAGCCTCGACCGCGTCCTGCCCGAGGCGCCGCAGCCTCCCCTCGCCGTCCGGAGCGTCGCGCTCGACGAGGCCGTGGCAGGGCTGCCGGGCATGAACACGGGCCGCTTCGGCCGCGTCGGGAACCCCCTGAACCTCGTCTTCGCGGGCAGCGAGACGGGCCTGCGCGAGGCCCTGTCCGGGGCGGGCTGGACCGAGGTACCCGGCACGATCCGCGCTTCGATCGCCTACGGCGCGGCGGAGCTCCTGACCGGGCGGACGGTCGCGTCGACCCCGCCGATGAACGAGTACTGGCTGGGCGGCCGCCGCCAGGACATGAACTGGGCGATCCAAACGAAGTTCCTCACGGCGCGCCATCATTTTCGGGTGTGGGACACGGGCCTGCGCGACGAGCGCGGGCGCGCGATCTGGTGGGGCGCGGGAGACTACGACCTCAGCATCCGCTGGCACGACCTGTCGCACGTCCGCGACCCGGACCTCGACGCCGAGCGCGACTTCATCGCCGCGTCGCTGAAGGATTCCCCGCTCCTGGAGCGCGCCTCGCTCGTCTCGGTCCCCGCCGTCCCGCGCGAGGGCGCCAACGACAAGGGCTACCCCTTCCGCACCGACGGCCGCGCCGCGCTGATCGAGCTGCGCTAGACGCCGCGTCCGCCTCTTTCGTATCGGCCGGGACGGGAAGACGATGTCCGCCGGGCACGGCGGGATCGACCCGCCTCTA
>JAMPYD010000384.1 GCA_023700845.1 Elusimicrobiota bacterium
CGGGGGCGCCCGCTCCTCACTCTAAAAGGAACATGGTATGATGGACGCGCTCATGGGATTCGATCCAAGACGGGTCGTGAAGTTCGCGGGACTGGGCGCCCTTCTCATGTTCCTCTGCTGGCAGCACGTTCAGGCCACCCGGATCGGCTACCGGGTCGAATCCACCCGGCGCGAAGCCCGCGCCCTGCGCAGCCGCGTCGCGGATCTGCGCCTCAAGCTCGACGAGACCATGTCTCCCGCTTCCCTGGCCGCCCGCGCGAACACCAAGCTCGGCATGGTGCCCGCGGCCCCCGGCTCCCTGCGCTCCCTGTCCGGGCATACCGGCGAGGCCGCGGGCCTGCTGCCGCGCCTGTGGGCGCGCCTGCCGCTCGTCGGGCCCTTGCGCAGCTGAGACCGAGCCCATGGACCTCGGCTTTCGCCTGACCGTCGCCGCCGCCCTCTCCCTGTCGCCTCTCCTGCCCCTCGGCGCGCGGCTCGCCTATCTCCAGGTCCTGAGGCACGACAACCTCTCCACGCGCGCCTCGGGGGAGTTCGCGCGCACCGCCAAGGAGGCGGCGCCGCGCGCCGACCTCCTCGACCGCCAGGGGAAGGTGCTCGCGCGCTCGATCCCGTCCTGGTCCTGCTTCGTCGACAAGGCGATGGTCAAGGACCCGAACGCCTTCGGCGCGAGGCTCGCCCCCTTGCTGCAGATGCCCGCCTCGGAGATCGCCCGCAAGACCCGCGCCGCCCGCCGCTTCGCCTGGATCAAGACGAAGATGTCCCTGGAGGAGTTCCAGAAGCTCTCCGAGGCGCGCGTCGAGGGCCTCGGCCTGGTGCCCGCGCAGGAGCGGGTGTATCCGAACGGCGACCTCGCGCGCGGCGTGCTCGGGCTCGTCGGCTCCGAGGGCAAGGGGCTCGCGGGCCTGGAGCTCTCGCAGGACAAGCGCCTGACCGGACGGGCCCGCCGCATGGAGGTGATACGCGACGGCCAGGGGCGCAGCATCTACAAGAGCGTCTCCGACGCGGGCGACGAGCCGGATCCGCTGCGCCTGACGATCGACCGGACCGCGCAGTACCTCGCCGAGGAGGCCCTGCGCGAGGGCGGCGAGGCCGGGCGCTTCAAGGAGGGCGTCATCGCGATCCAGGACCCGAGCAACGGCGAGATCCTGGCGATGGCCGCCTGGCCGCCGAACCCCCTGCGCAATCCGCTCGTCCAGGACGCCTTCGAGCCGGGCTCGACCTTCAAGATCGTGACCGCGCTCGCCGCCGTCGACGACCGGGTCGTGCGCCCGGACGAGATCTTCAACGGCGAAGGCGGTAAGTATCAGCTCACCCCCGGAGTAACCATCACGGACCATGAGCCGGAGGGGGACATGACGCTCGCGCAGGTGATGGAACGCTCGTCGAACATCGGCACCGCGAAGGTGGTGGAGCGGGTGGGAGCCTCGCGCTTCTACCGCCTGGCCCGCGCGTTCGGCTTCGGCGCCAAGACCGGCGCGCCGCTGCCCGGCGAGAGCGCCGGAGAGCTGAAGCCGCTGTCGGATCTGACGAAGGTCGGTCTCGCGGCTTCATCTTACGGATATGGCCTGGCGGTCAGCCCGCTGCAGATGCTGGGCGCGTATTCCGCGATCGCCAACGGAGGCACGCTGTGGGAGCCGAAGCTGCTCGCCGACGGCAAGCCGCCGGTGAAGGTCCGCCGCGTCGCCTCCGAGCGCGCGGTGCGCGAGGTCGCGGCGATGCTCGAGGGCGTCGTCGAGCGCGGCACCGCGGCCAGCGCCCGCATCCCCGGCTACCGCGCCGCGGGGAAGACCGGCACCGCGCGCAAGATCGACCCGGTCACGCGCAAGTATTCCTCCACGGCCTACACGGCCTCCTTCGCCGGCTTTCTTCCCGCCTCGTCCCCGAAGTGGACGATCCTCGTCATCCTGCACGAGCCGAAGGGCGCCTACTACGGCGGCCTCGTGGCCGCGCCGATCTTCTCCCGGCTGGGAAGCCGCCTGCTGACGCTCGCGGGCCTTCCGCCCGACCATCCCGCCGACCCCGCGCTCGGAACGGCGAGACGCTGACATGACGCTCGCCGAGTTGCTCCGCGCCGCGGCGACGCGGCGCGTCGCCGGGTCCGTCGATATCCCGATCTCCGGCCTGCGCCACGATTCCCGGGAGGTCGTTCCCGGGGACCTCTTCTTCGCCATGCCCGGGGCCAAGACCGACGGCAACCGGCACGCGCGGCAGGCCCTGGACAACGGCGCCGTCGCCGTCGTCAGCGAGCTCGAGCCGCCGCCGCCGCCCGCGGTGATGAAAGGCACCTGGATACAGGTGGAGGACATCGCGCTGGCCATGGCGGGGATCTCCGATGAGTTTTACGGCCATCCCTCGGGCGCCATGACGATGGTCGGGGTGACCGGGACCAACGGCAAGACGACGACGACGTATCTGCTCGAGTCCATCGTCAAGGCGGCGGGGGGGCGGCCGGCCGTCGCGGGGACGATCGAGAACCGGCTCGACGGGAAGAGGCTGGAGAAGTCGATCAACACGACGCCGATCTCGCTGACGCTGACGAGGCTGCTGGCCAGATTTCGGGACGGGGGCGCGACGCACGGGCTGCTGGAGGTCTCGTCGCACGCGCTCGCGCTCAAGCGGGTCGAGAACGTGGATTTCGACGCGGGAATTTTTCTCAATCTGACGCGGGACCATTTGGACTTTCACAAGACCGTGGAGGCGTACTTCGACGCGAAGGCGAGGCTTTTTGAGCTGTTGGCACGGGCCGACAACAAGAAAACGCCGAAGGTGGCGGCGCTGAATGTCGACGATCCGCGGGCGCATCTGTTGGTTAAAAAGGCCGTGGACTGCGACGTGATACGGTTCGGGCTGACGGACGCCGCGACGGATCTCAAAGGGACTATAAGAAAGGCGGATCTGAACGGAACGGAATTTGGAGTAACCTTCCGGGGGAAGGCGTATGACGCCCGCGTGCGGTTGCCCGGGAGGCACAACGTTGAGAACGCCATGGCGGCTGCCGCCGCCATGCTCGGATTGAACGTATCTCCTGAGACGGTCTTCAACGGAATTTCCGCGCTTCGCGCGGTACCGGGGAGACTGGAATCAATAAATGAAGGCCAGGATTTCCACGTTTTTGTCGATTATGCACACACCGACAGCGCCTTGGAATCCATCCTCGCCCTTCTACGCTCCCTTCCGCACAAACGCATCA
>JAMPYD010000385.1 GCA_023700845.1 Elusimicrobiota bacterium
ACCCCGTCACGCGGCCGCGGACGATGATGGGGAAGGCGGCTCCGGACATGAAGCCGGCGGCGCGCAGGGCCCGGGTGTGCAGATGCCTGCCCTTCGCGAAGAGGTCCATGTCGTTGACGACGCGGATGCGCCGGCCGAGGAAAACGCGCCGCAGGGAGGGCGCGCCGGCGACGCGCGCCTCGTAGCGCGCCAGCGGGGTCGGGCGGTCGCCGTGGGAGATGAACGTGCGGGCCTTCCCGGTTTTCGGGTCGTAAAGGGCCACCGCCACCCTCGCGACGAGGGGGAAATAGCGGCGCAGGAGCGCATGGATGACGGCGAGCTTGCGGCTGTCGGAGAGGCTCGAGCCGAGCCGGGCCAGCGCGGGGGCGCGGAAGAAAATCTTCTTGTTCAATTCGCCGTCCTCCGCGGAAAGAGCAGGACGGCGGCTGCGGCCCGTCCTGCCTTTCTCACGAAGCGTCGAGCGGCGCCGATGCGGTCCGGGCCTTCGACGTCTTCGGTCCGTCGCGCCCTCTCTCGCCGGAGGGCCCGTCGGAGCCGCATGGCCTGAGCGCAGCCTCCTCGCGGCTTCGAATATCATGTCGCAACCATACGGCCACCTCCGGCTGGCCGGATGGTTGCGTCCGTAGCGGAAGGGCGCGATCGGAGGGCCTATGATGGGGACACCGGTGCAGATCGTGGCGCGCGGCTTCAGGCTTCACGGCTGGTGGAGGGACAAGCTTCTCCGCAAGGCGGAGAAGCTCGCGGAGTTCTGCGCCTGGATCACGCACTGCCGGGTCGTCGCGGAGTCCCGCCACAAGCACTCCCACAAGGACCGGCTGTACAACGTCCGCATCGACATCTCGATCCCGCATCACCTGCTCGTGATCAATCGCGAGGCCGAGCCCACGCTCAACGCGGCCATCGACAAGGCGTTCGACGCCGCCGAGCGGCGGCTCGAGGAGCGGGTCCGCGTGTCCCGTCATTACGTCAAGGCTCACGAGCCGCCTCCGGAGGCGCGCGTCGCCGAGATCTATCCGGACGCCGGCTACGGCTTCCTGGAGACGATCGACGAGCGCCGGATCTACTTCCATCAGAACAGCGTCCTCAAGGGGCTGTTCGCGCGCCTGACCCTCGGCAGCCGCGTGCGCTACGTCGAGGAGCAGGGGGACAAGGGGCCGCAGGCGAGGTCCGTCGCCGTCGTCGCCGTCGCCCCGCGGCCGGAGAAGCGCAAGCGGCGCCTCAAGGCGCCGCGTCAGGGCGTTCCGGCCCTTTGAAGAGGGCGAGGAAGCGGTCCTCGTACTGGCGGAACGCGCCCAGCCGGTCGAGCTCGGTCTTCAGCGCGAAGGCCTTGGCCCGGTCCTTGGCCGCGTCGGCGAACAGGTCCTCGACGCGGCGGGCGTCCTGCTCGGAGAGGCCCTTGGGCGTCTCGGGCGCGGGCGCCTGCGGCTCCTCGGCCGTCTCGATCTCGCCCTCGCCGAGGGCCTTCAGGGCCTGCTGATAGGCCGCCGACAGCTGCTCCTGGGTCTGGCGGCCGTACTGCTCGAGCTCCTCGAGGTCGAGCTTCATCCCCGCCATCGAGGCGAAGGTGCGCAGCACCGCGGCCGACGCCGACGGGTAGGGCAGCTGGTAGGCCAGGCCGGGCATCTCGCCGAGCAGGCCCACGCCGGGCAGCCCCTGCTCGGCCGCCGCCGCGAGCAGCACGCCGTTGAGGCCGGTGATGCGGCCGCTGCTGACCACCGAAACGCCCTGGCGGCGCAGGTCGCGCAATCCGTTCTCGTCGGTCGAGACGCCGTGCACGCGCGAGCGCGTCGTCGGCTCCATGTCGGAGACCCAGCCGGCGAAGCAGAAGACCCGGGTGACGCCGAGGCTGCGCGCCGAGGCGAGCAGCTTCCGGGACAGCGCGAACTTGCCGGTCGGCGGCTGAGCCTCGCCGAGGAAGAGGACGATGTCGAGGCCCGGCGCCGCGTTCTCGGCCAGGAACAGGCGGCTGCGCGGCAGGCGTGCGGCGTGGAGCAGCCCGCCCTCGACCTCGGCCTCCTCCACCTCGAAGAGCTCGCGCGCGTCGAACTCGTCGATCTGGCGCATCTTGAGACGGGAGAGCAGATAGACCACCGCCGTGACGGCCAC
The DNA here is from genome assembly GCA_023700845.1 of Elusimicrobiota bacterium. Classification (GTDB taxonomy): domain Bacteria; phylum Elusimicrobiota; class Elusimicrobia; order UBA1565; family UBA9628; genus GWA2-66-18. Next base: position 2,107 of record JAMPYD010000385.1, read on the forward strand.
CGTGCCCATGCCGGGCCACGCGGTCACGAGCCAGCGCTCCTTTCCCGCGATCCTCTTTTCGTTCTCGACCTTATTGAGCTCCATGACCTTGACGGAGCAACGAATATGCCGCCGGACGGGCGTTCCGGCCGCCGCGTTGCGTCCATTCGGGCATGAGCATTCACCTTCTCTATTTTCGCCTGAGCGGAGCGGAGCGGTTCGCGGATATCCACGGGGGGGCGATCGCGAAGGCGGTCCGGGACGACCTGGGGCGCCGCTTCGGGGCGCTGTCGCGGGTCCTGCTGGCCCAGCACGACGTCCTCTCCGGCCCGGTCGTCCCTCAATTCGGGGTTTGGGCGGTGCCGTTCGGGACGAAGCGGCTCGAGATCGCGGCCGACGAGCGGGAGCAGCTCGACTCGATCGCCGCGGCCGGCCGGGACCTCGGGCTCGAGGCGGTCGCCGAGGAGCTCGGCGCGGCGGTCGCCCTGAACACGGCCCTCGACGTCGGGACGCTCGCCGTCGAGGGCCGGGAGGGCTCGGCGCGGAGGATGAGCCGGCTGGCCTCCTTTTTGCGCCGGAATCCTCCGTCGCGGCCGGCCGCCACCGAGGCGGAGCGCGGGGCGATTCGCCGCATCGTCCGCGGCGGCTTCGAGCTGCGCCTGCAGGAGATCGTCTCCCTCGGCACGCGGCGGGGCGATTCGTGCGAGGCCCTCATCCGCGGGCCCGAAGGGCCGCTGTACGGCCCCGAGCGTCTTTTCGCCGAGGCCGCGCGCTGCGGGCTGCGCGACGAGCTCGAGCTCGCGAGCCTCGACGCGGCGCTGAAGGTCGCGCCGCTGCTGCCGTCGCCCCTGCGCCTGTCGGTCAACCTGTCCCCCGGCCTGTTCGCGGCCCCGGCCCTGCGGCGGCTGGCGCAGCAGCCGAGGCTGGCGGGGCGCCTCATCCTGGAGATCACCGAGCATCATCCGATCCCGGACGCCGGCCGCCTGCTGCGCGCCCTCGCGCCGCTGCGCCGGCGGGGCGCGAAGATCGCGCTCGACGACGCCGGCTGCGGCTACCTCAACATGGAGCTCGTGCGCGCGCTCAGGCCGGACGTCGTGA
>JAMPYD010000386.1 GCA_023700845.1 Elusimicrobiota bacterium
CCCAAGGACGGGAGGTGGGCGACGGCGGCGGCCAGCGCGGCCGCGGCCGCGCGGCGGCGCTCGCCCGCCTCGCCCGTCACGGCGCGTCCGCGGCGAAGGCGCGGTCGAGCAAAGCGTCGCCGCCCCACCAGCGGTCCCGCGCGCGCAGCAGCACCATCAGCACGCGGGATCCGTCCTTCTCCGCCAGCGCCGCCAGGCAGGTGCCCGCGCCCGGCGTGGTCCCCGTCTTGAGGCCGATCGCGCCGGGGTAGCGGCCGATCAGGGCGTTCGTGTTGTCGAAGGTGAACTCGCGGCCCGCCTCCGTCCGGATCGTCGCGCGCTCGAGCCCCGCCGCGCTCATGTACTCGGGCTTGCCCGCCGCCTGATGGGCCAAGGCCGCGAGGTCGGCGGCCGTCGAGTACTGCCCGTCCGCGTCATGGCCGCAGGCGTTGGCGAAGCGCGTGTTCTTCATTCCCAGCCGCGCCGCGCGCGCGTTCATCCTCGCGACGAAGGCCGTCTCCGTGCCGCCGCGCGCCTCCGCGAGCGCCCGGCAGGCGTCGTTGGCCGAGCGCACGATCGCCGCGGTCAGCAGGTCGCGCGCCTTCAGGCGCTCGCCTTCGCGCAGGCCCAGGCGCGTCCCCGTCTCCCGCGCCGCCGCCCGGCTCACCGTCACGGCCTCGTCGAGGCGCCCCTCCTCGATCACGAGCAGGGCCGTCATCATCTTGGCCAGGCTCGCCGGCTGCACCCTCTTGCCGGCGTTGCCGCTCCACAGGATCTTCCCGTCGCGCTCCACGACGTAGGCCTCCGCGGCCTTCGGGTAGGCGTTCCGGGCGGCGGCCGCCGGGGCGGCCGCGGCGAGGCCGAGCGCCAAAGTCAGCGTGACCATGCCGCGGCCCGTCCCGTCTAGCGGCCGAACAGGCCCTTGAGCGCGTCGACGGCGGCGCCCTTGGCCGCCTTCTTCGCCTCGTCCTTGGCCGCCGACTTCGCCTGATCCTTCACGTCCTTGGGAGACGGCCTCTCCGCATGATCGGCGGCCCCGCCGTCCTCGTCGCCCTCGAGGCGGGCGCCGGCGACGGCCTTGCAGAACTTGAACCACTTCTTCTCGACGCGGCGCGGATCGCCTTCCTTCACCGTGTAGCTGCGGCCCGCGCAATGCTTCTTGGCCAGGGGCTTCGCCTCGTCGGGGCAGTGCGCGCCGACGAACTCGTAGGACTCGTCCTTGCTCGCGCCCTTGCACAGCTTCTTGCGCAGGTCGTCGTGGCTGACGCCGCACATGCGCGCGGCGGCCTCCCCGTTGGAGCGGCCGGCCTTCAGGAAGCCCTCCTCCGTCTGGTAGCGCTTGCAGAGCTCCTCGGCCTTGGACGTGCATTCCGCCGCGACCTTGGGCTGCTGCTTGCCGTAGGTCTCGATCATCGACTTGCAGGTCGCGTCCTTCTTCTTGTTGTAGCAGCCGCCCCACATGCCGAGCCCGTCGGGGTTCATCTTCTCGACGGCCTTGGCGCAGCCCTTGAGCTGGTCGCGCTCGGACTTGGCGTTCATCTCCCGGTACTGGGCCTGCGCGTCCTCGGCCTGGGCCTTGATCGCCTCGGTCCTCGCGGTCTGCTCCGCGCGCGCCTTCTTCGCGTCGCAGGGGCCGAGCCGCTTGCCGGTCAGCCTCATCGTCATCTCGCCGCGCTTGCCGTCCTTCATGCGCATCGTTCCTTTATACTCGGTGCGCGCCTTGTTGTAGGTGAACTCCATCTTTCCCGACCGGTCCTCCTTGCATTTCACGGTCATCGACACGCTCGTGGGCGTCTGCTTGAGGTCCGAAATTTGGCAATCCTTCATCTCCTTGTCCTTGGAGAGGTTCTCGCGCTCGTCCTCGCCGCGGCACACCTGCACGGACCGCCCGCCCATCGCGCCCATCATCCCGGCGGGCATCTCGCGGCCCTCCGGCATGTCGGGCATCTCCATCCGGGAGGTCACCTCCCACAGATAGCCGTCCTCCGCGGCGGACGAGGCCCGGGGGGCGAGCAAGGAGGCGAGAACGACGGCGGCGGCGGCAAAATGGTTTTTCCTCACGGTTGGCTTCTCCTGGTTCGGGACGTCATGGGAATACGCCCAACATTAGCAAACCCGGGGTCGCGGGACCATATCGAACGCGTCACGGCCCCTTCGTTGCATATGATCCCGTTTGCCCCCCGTTCGGGGCCATTTCGTATAATAAAACCCGTTTTCGGACCAAAGGAGACTCGCCAACAATGACCACGAACATCGAAGCCCTGCTCGGAGCCGACGCCAAGCTCCTCGAGCACAAGTGCACCACCATCCCCAAGGAGACGATCCATCTTCCCGGCCCCGACTCCGTCGAGCGCATCTACTCCCTCTCCGACCGCCCCACCCCGGTGCTCAAGTCCCTGCAGAGCCTGTTCGACCACGGCCGCCTCGGCGGCACCGGCTACGTCTCCATCCTCCCCGTCGACCAGGGCATCGAGCACTCGGCCGCGGCGTCCTTCGCCCCGAACCCCGTCTACTTCGACCCGGAGAACATCGTCAAGCTCGCCATCGAGGGCGGCGCCAACGGCGTGGCCTCCACGCTCGGCGTGCTGGGCGCGGTCTCCCGCAAGTACGCGCACAAGATCCCCTTCATCCTGAAGTTCAACCACAGCGAGCTGCTGAGCTACCCGAACACCTTCGACCAGACGATGTACGGCAGCATGAAGCAGGCCTACAACCAGGGCTGCGTCGCCGTCGGCGCCACGGTGTACTTCGGCTCCGCCGAGTCCCGCCGCCAGATCTGGGAGGTCTCCCAGGCGTTCGAGGCCGCCCACTCGCTCGGCATGGCCACGATCCTGTGGTGCTACGTGCGCAACAACGCCTTCAAGACCGCGGAGAAGGACTACCACGTGTCGGCCGACCTCACCGGCCAGGCCAACCACCTGGGCGTGACGATCCAGGCGGACATCATCAAGCAGAAGCTCCCCGAGAACAACGGCGGCTACAACGCGATCAAGGGCTTCGGCAAGACGCACAAGCTCGTCTACGAGAAGCTCACGACCGAGAATCCCATCGACCTGACCCGCTGGCAGGTGGCCAACTGCTACATGGGCCGCGCGGGCCTGATCAACTCGGGCGGCGCCTCCTCCGGAGCCTCCGACCTCGCCGAGGCCGTGAAGACGGCCGTCATCAACAAGCGCGCCGGCGGCATGGGCCTCATCTC
>JAMPYD010000387.1 GCA_023700845.1 Elusimicrobiota bacterium
AGGCCTCGTTCCGGCCCAAGGATCTCGAGTGGGCCCAGGACCACGCGCTGGAAGCCATTCGCCGCTTCGCGGCGGACGGAGGCGGGCTCTTTCAGACGGGCCAAAATGACGGCGTCGAACTTTTTACGCGGTCGATTGAAAATCACGACGGGGTCGAGCCCGCGCCCAGCTCGGTGATGGCCGACGTTTGCTTGCGGCTGTATGACTTGACGGGCGACGAGCGGTTTAGCCGCTTCGCAAACGCGACTTTAGAACGCTTTGGACCCTCCTTATCCACGCGGCCGCTCGCGATGCCCTTTCTTTTGGCCGCTTGGGACCGGGCGATCGGGAAAACATCAACATTGATTATCGCCGGCTTGGATCTCCCGGGGGGCAAGGAACTCGCCGGCGTCGCGCGGGAGAGCCTCAGGCCGGGGCTCGTTTTCGCCGCCTTCAAAAAAGACGACCGGGCGGCGTTGGCGGAGATATTGCCGATCGTCAAGGATCTCGCCGAGGGGGCACGCGCGCGGGCTTATCTCTGCGTCGATCGGGCGTGCGGCCTGCCGATCGAAAATCCCGAGGAATTGCGAGAGCGACTGACATAAACATGGCCGACAACCGGACGGAAGAACAAAAGCTCAAATCCAAGCGGACGCATGCCCTGGTCATGATGGTCCTCGGCGGCATCATGTCGCTGTGCGCCCTGGCCGCGGGCCTCATCGCCCTCAATCCCGGCGTGTTCCCGTCGTGGATGACCGGGGGGTGGGGGCGGGCCGAGACGCCGGCCTACCGCACGCCGGCGAAGACGCTCGTGGCTTTCGTCGATTTCTATCCGGGGGCGCTGTCGCGCGCCAAGGCCCAGAACAAGCTCGTGCTTCTCCACCTGGCGCCGTCCTGGTCGCGCGAGGCGCGCCTGATGGAGGAGACGGCCTACGCCGATCCGAAGACGGCCGACTGGATCGCGGCCAACCTCGTGGCGGCCCGCGCGGACGCCGACGAGCGCCCCGACCTGGCCTACCTGTACGGGGTGGGCGCCTGGCCCACCACGGCGCTGATCCACCCCGACGGGCGCGAGCTCGCGGGAGCCGCCCGTCTGACCTCCAAGCTGTTCCTGCCGTGGGCGGGCCTGATCGCGAGTACGCTGAAGGCCGACCCCGCGAAGGCGGACGGCTTCGCGGCCGACGCGCGCCGCAGGCTCGAGGCGGTGCGCCGCCGGCCGGAGCCCGCTCCCGGGCCCGACGACGCGGTGTGGGGCGGCGTCCACCGCGCCCCGAACGAGCGCGCCAAGACCTTGGCCGATCAGGCGGCCGTCGTGCTGTCGAGCGACGCGGTCCGGGCCAAGGCCGTCCTGGGGTTCGTCGAGGCCTTCATGACCTTGCCCGGCGGCGGCTACGCCTCCTCCGTGAGCGGAGAGGTCGTCCTGAGCGACGGGCGCGTCGAGGAGGGCGCGTCCTATTTCGCCAAGGACGACGCCGGCCGGCGCGCCGCGGGCCTTCCCTACGTCGACCGCAGGCTGTTCTCCGGGCCCAACGCCGACATGGCTCGGGCGGTCCTGCTCTCGCCGGCATCCACGCCCGCCCAGAAGGCTCACGCGCGGCGCACGCTCGACTTCCTCTGGACGCGCTTCGTGCGCGACGGGCGCGTCCTGCGCTCTCCGGGCGGGCTCGACGACTGGCCGGGCGACCAGTGGGCCGTCATCGAGGCCGAGCTGGCCGCGGGCCGGCCCGAGCGCGCGCGCAAGGTGTTCGCCCGCCAGGACACGCCCGCGCTCAGGGCGCAGGGGCCGAACGCCTACGTGGACGCGCTGCGCCGGCGTCTCGCGCGGAACTGACCGTCTTCCGAGGCCGCTAGAAGTCGTCTTTCGACGGCGCGGCGGAGCCCGCGGGCTTGAGCGAGAACAGATACTCGACGACCGCGTCGATCTCGTGCTCGCTGAGCTGATCGCCCCACTTCGGCATCTGCAGCATGGGCGGGGGGAGCTTGGCGTCGTTGGGGATCGGAACCGCGCCGGCCTTGATCCTCTCGTGGAGCTCGGCCTTGCTGTAGCCCTCGGTGACCTTGCTCAGGGAGTTGACGAGGCCGCCGGCCACGTTGTTGTTCGGGTAGCCGCCGTAGCCGTCCTTGGCGTGGCAGGAGACGCAGCCGACCATGTCGAAGATGATCTTGCCGCGCGCGGCGGCGGGAAGGGCCTTCGCGGCCTCCGTCTCCCACGGCTTGACCTTCCAGGCCTGGCTCTTCTGCTCGGACAGGTAGGCGACGAGGTCGGCGCGCGTCGAGTCCTTGAGGTTGAAGTTGGGCATGACCGTCTTCGGGTTCCAGGCGTGGGGATCCTTGAGCCACTGGTCGATCCAGGCCGAGGACTTGCGGAAGCCGAGGTTGGTCAGGTCGGGGCCCCAGGCGTTGCCCTGGTCGCCGATCATGTGGCACTTGGCGCAGCCGAGGCCGTTGAAGTCCCGCTGTCCGCGGGCGACGGGATCCGTGAGCTCGGGCTGACGGGAGCAGGCGGAGAGGGCGAGGAGCAGGGCGGGGATAAGCCAGCGGTTCATGTCAGACGCCTCCGAAGAGAATCATGCCGAAGATGAGCGGAAGAAAAGCGAGCGAGGCCAGGAAAAGGCGGCGGTTGTCGGCGACGGTCATCGTCCAGCTCGCGCGCAGGCCGAGGAGGAGGAACGACCCCGAGACGGCGAAGGCCCCGATCGCGTAGCCGGGCCGCGTCAGCCCGACGAGGGCCGGGGCGATCGTGGCCGGGAGCAAGGTGAAGGAATGGATGGCGATCTGCAGCGCGGTGGTGCTCCCGCCGGGGTGCACGACCGGCATCACCTTGAAGCCGGCGCGCGCGTAGTCCTCGCGGTAGATCCAGAACAGCGCGAGGAAATGCGGGATCTGCCAGAGGAACTGGATCGCGAACAAGGTGAAGGCGCGCGCGTCGGGCGGCCCGCCCGCGGCGAGCCAGCCGATCAGCGGGGAGGTGGCGCCGGCCGCCGCGCCGATCCAGGTGGTCTGCGGGGTGACCTTCTTCAGGGGCGTGTAGACGAGCACGTAGAGGACGATCGTCGCCAAGGTGAGGCCCGCCGCCGCCGCGCCGCCCGCGGCCCAGACCATCGCGGTGCCGGCGGCTCCGAGGAGCAGCCCGAACGCGAGCGCGGCGACCGGGGACACCCGGCCCGTCGGAAGCGGGCGGGAGCGGGTGCGGTGC
>JAMPYD010000388.1 GCA_023700845.1 Elusimicrobiota bacterium
CCCCTCCTTCCGTGCCCGCCGAGAAGCGCGGGTTCGTGGTCCAGCTGTCCTGGCTGCGCACGAGCGCGTCGATGCGGCCGTCGGGCCTCTCGACCGGGATGATGTCGACGCGGCGGAAGGAGCCGTTGGCGCGCAGGTTTCGCTCGGACTCGATGACCTTCAGCGGATCCCAGATCTCGCCCGGCGCGAACAGCAGCTCGCGGCGGATGACGGACTCGCGCGTCGGGTAGTGGATCCTGTTGGCGAGGCGGAACGGCCACCAGTCCTCGCCCATGACCGTCGGATCGAACACGTTGACGCGCTCGACGAGGATCTCGCCGACCTTGGAGCCCGGCGGCGCGGAGGGCGTCAGCATCATCTCGCGGGCGCCGGCGGCGCCGGCGAGCAGGAGCGCGGCCCCCGCGAGGCCGGCGGCGCGCCTCATCGGCGGCGCAGGCGCGAGAGGATCTCGGAGGTCGAGTGCGAGCGGTTCAGGGTGTAGAAATGAATCCCCGGCGCGCCGCCGTCGAGCAGCTCCCGGCACTGCCGGGCGCCCCACTCGACGCCCTCGTGGATCACGGCCTGAGCGTCGGCCTGGACCCGGGACATGCGGGCCTCGAGCTCGTCGGGGATCCGGGCGCCGCACATCGTCTGGAAGCGCTTGAGCTGGGCGTAGGCGGTGACCGGCATGATGCCGGGCACGATCGGCGCGGTCACGCCGGCCGCGCGGGCGCGCGCGACGAAGGAGAAGTAGTCCTTGTTGTCGAAGAACAGCTGGGTGAGCGCCCAGTCCGCGCCGGCGCGGGATTTCTGCGCGAATCGCGCGAGGTCGTCCTCGGGCGATTTGGCCTCCGGATGCGTCTCGGGGTAGCCGGCGACGGCCATCTTGAAGCCCCCCCGCTTCTTGACGAAGGCGACGAGATCCGAGGCGTAGCCGAAGTCCCGTTCGCCCGCCGGCTTGACGGGCTGGTCCTTGGGCGCGTCGCCGCGCAGCGCGACGAGGTGGCGGATGCCGAGGGACTCCAGGCGGCCGAGGACGGCGGTGATCTCGGCGCGGGTGTGGGCGATGCACGTCAGGTGGCAGGCCGTCGTCAGGCCCGTCTCGTTCTGGATGCGGCCCGCGGCCTCGACGGTGCGGTCGCGCCCGGAGCCGCCGGCGCCGTAGGTCAGGGAGACGTAGTCCGGCTCGAGGCCCTTGAGCGCCTTGACGTCGGCGATGAACTTGTCGACGTCCTCCGGCGCCTTGGGCAGGAAGAACTCGAACGAAAAGAGCGGGCGCCCGCTGCCGAACAGCTCGGTGATGTCGTGCACTCCCGTGATATTACCAAATGTCGGCGCCGCGCCGCTTTTGTGACGGGATTATGACGACTTGCCTTTGGCCGAGCGCGACTCGCTTTCCTCGATCAGGCGCTTGTACTCGTCGATGACGGTGGGGTCGGTGTTGACCATGCTCGCGGTCTTGAAGTCGCCCGCGGCGTTGCCGAACTTCTGGGAGGAGGTCCACACCGAGGCGCGGTTGCGGTAATAGCGGTCGATGAGCGAGTTGACGGCGATCGCGCGCGAGAAATTCTCGAGCGCCTCGTCCCGGCGCTTCATCGCGAAGTAGCCGAGCCCGAGGCCGTTGAGGGCGTTCGGGTCGAGAGGGTCGCTCTTCACCGCGAGCGAGTAGTTCTCGAGCGCCTTCGGGAAATCCTTCAGGAAGTAGTGGACGTTGCCGGCGCGCAGGTAGGCCTCGGCGTTTTTCGGGTCGGCCTGCAGCGCCTTGCCCAGCTCGCCGAGGGCGGCCTTGTAGTTGCGGCGCATCGTCAGCACGATCGCCAGCTTCACGCGCGCGCCCGCGTCGTTGGGCTCGAGCTCGAGGGCGCGCACCAGGTCCTGCTGGGCGGCCTCGAGGGCGTCCTGCGCCGTCAGCGCGACGCCGCGGCCGACGTAGGCGTCGGCGATCGAGCCGTCGATCTCCATGGCCTTCGTGTACTCGAGCACGGCCTTGTCGAACTGCTCGGAGTTGTGCAGCGAGTCGGCGCGCAGGATGAACACGTAGGGGTCGCCGAGGTCCTTGTTCATCTGCGCGTCCAGGTCCACGATCGCGGACAGGAAGTCGTCCCCGTCGGGATGGCCGGCGGCGAAGCCGATGTAGGGGCTGCGCACGTAGGCGTCCATGCCGACGGCCTCGAGATAGGTGCGGTGCGACTCCCGGTACTGGCGGGAGGCGGCGTGCGAGATGGACTTCGCGATCAGGCCCTCGGCCCGGCGCGTGCCGAGCGCCCACGCGGTGTCGATGTCCTCGATCACGCGGGCGTGCTGCTTCAGGGCGAACTTCGCGAGCGAGCGGTGGAGATAGGCGGGCCCGTGCTGGCTGTCGAGCTCGATGGCGCGCTCGCAGGCCCGGAGCGCCTCCCGCGGATCCTTCGCCAGGCGCCGGGCCTGGCACAGATAGGTCCAGGTGTCCTTGGCCCGGGGCTCGAGCTCGAGGGATTTCTTGAAATCGGACGTCGCGGCCTTGAGCTGGTTGAGCGCGGCGTAGGCGAGGCCGCGGTGCTGGTACGCGCCCGCGTGCTTGGGGTCGAGCTGGAGCGCCTGGCTGAGGTCGCGCACGGCCTGCTCGTAGTCGCGCTGGCGCAGGCGGATGTGGCCGAGGGTGTCGTAGATCGAGGCGTTGCGGGGATCCTTCTCGAGGGCCGCCTCGATGTCGCGCATCGCCCCGGAGTGGTCCCCGATCTGGAACTCGGCGTCGGCGCGGCGCTCGAGGATGCGCGCCGCGGGGCCCTTCAGCTCGAGCGCGGTGTTGAACGACTCGATGGCCTTGAGATAGAGCCGGCTGCGCAGGCGCAGGGAGCCGAGGTTGTAATGGTAGCCGGGCTCGCGGGGCTTGAGCTCGACGGCCTTCATCACGTCGCGCAGCGCCCGCTCGGGCTCGCGCAGCGCGTTGGCGTACAGCGCGCCGCGGCCGTTGTACGCCTCGGAATGCCTGCCGTCGGAGCTGATCGCCTTCGTGTAGTCCTCGAGGGCGAGCGTGGGCTTGTCGGCGCGGGCGTAGAAGCTCGCGCGCGCCACGAGGATCTCCGGGTCCGTCGGGTCCAGGCGCACGGCGCGCGTGAGGTCCTGCAGCGCCGGCGCGTCCTGGCCCATGCGCGCGAGCAAGGTCCCGCGCGCGGCGATCACCGCGGCGTTCTCCGGCTCGAGCTTGAC
>JAMPYD010000389.1 GCA_023700845.1 Elusimicrobiota bacterium
GCGCGACCTTGATCCAGCGCGGCGACAGGGCGCGCGCGTAGACGGCCTCGTCGCGCAGCGACTCCAGCTTTTCCTCGTCGAACTCCCGGCGGCGGTCCTCGCGCGTCGTGATCCAGACCTCGCCCAGGGGGGCCGCGCGCACCGACGACAGCACCGCCAGCGAGGCGTGGGAGCGCCCGTCGTAAACGCCGAGGAAGAGCTGGCCGCGGTCGACGCCGGGATGCAGGCGCAGGGCCCGCCCGAACATCATCCGGCCGTTGACGTAGACGAGCGCCGAGCCGTCCTTGACCACGAACCGGACCCGCGCGGGCAGGCTTCCCTCCTGGATCTGCGCCCGGGCGAGCATGTTCACCGGCTTCTGCGGCCCGGCTTTCTGCTCCACGTACCACCAGCCGTCGCGCGCTCCGACGCGCACGAAGCCGCCCTCGTCGCGGAGGCGGGCGTAGGCCCAGAACTCCTTCTGGTATTTCTTGAGGACGAACTCCACCGTCGCGTCGCGCCACTTCTCCGTCCCGCGCAGGAAGACCCCCGCGCTCGTGTGCCGGGGGGTGGGCAGCAAGGTCAGGCGGCGGTTTCCCATCGCGACGATCCCCCACCCCGCGATCCAATCGGTGCCCGTGCCGCCGCCTCGGAAATCGTCGCTGAGCTCGGAGGCGCGCGGCCAGGTCTTCCCCACGATCAGGGCGTTGTCGCGCGGCGACCGCTCCGGGCGCAGCGCGAGCATGCGCAGGGCGCGGGGGTCGTCCCGCCGGTCGTTGAGGCCGAGCTCGGAGGGCGTGAAGCGCAGCGGATAGAGGCGCGGGTCGCGGGGCGCGGGCTCGGCGCCCGCGGCGTCGAGGAGCGCGCGGCCGCCGACCGACGGAGAGGCGGAGGCGGGCGCGTCCTTGGCCGTCCAGCCGAAATCCCAGGCCCGGCCCAGGCGCATCTGCGCGATCGCGTGGCGCGTCAGGTGCTGGCGGTGCTCCGGCCCGGCCTCCTCGGCGGTCTTCTGGATGAAGGCGACGCCGCGCAGGCCGAAGCGCCTGAGCGCGCGGTCCGACAGCTCGTAGCCGACCTGGTCGTTCTCGGAGAAGGCGATCAGCAGGGCCTTCCGGGGCAGGAGGCGGCCCCGGGCGTAGAGGTCCTCGACGTCGTCGAGGCCGATCGAGACGTGTCCCGCGGCCTTGAGCCCGCCGAGGAGCTCCGCCAGCTCCGCGGCCGACACCGCGAACTTCTGCGGCTTGCGCCGGACGCGCGGGATCAGGATCGCGACGAACTGGGACTCGGTCCGGGCGTATTCGGAGACGGACGGGACGCCGTAAAAGGTGCGGCGCACGAAGGCCCTGCCGGTGAGGCTCCAGAACGCGGCCAGGCCGGCGCAGGAGAAGATCGCGAGCCACGCGAGGGCGTATGATTTCTTCAACGCGTGCCCCAATGATTCTTGCGCACCGTCAGGAGCGCGTAGTAGGTCTGCGGCCCGGTGATCAGCAGGGCGCTGGCCATCCACAGCATGCCCAGCAGCCAATGGGGGCTGGGACGCCGGTGAAGGAAGTACAGGGACTGGAGGAAGCCGATGAGGAGCAGGCCGAGCATATAAGGGAGGAGCATCGAGGCCTCGCCGTTCATCGCCTGATAGACGACGCGGGCGGCCATCGCCGGCGAGGCGACGCTGATGATCGACGAGGCGTAGAAGGAGGCCGCCGCGACCGGATGCTTCTTGTACATGAAGCGCCCGGCGATCAAGGTCTCGCGCAGCCACGATTTCTTCCAGCGCAGCTGCTGGCGCAGATACTGGCCCCACGTCTCGGGAACCAAGGTGGAGGCGACGGCGAGGTCGTTGTAGATCACGCGGTACTTGCTCAGGATGAAGTTCGTCAGGCTGCGGTCGTCGCCGAAGGTGGCCTGGGCGCCCAGGAACCGCTGGTTCAGCCAGGGGTCGAGGATCTCGAGAACGTACTTGCGGCGGTAGGCCGACAGGCAGCCCGGGCAGCAGGTCACGGCGGCGTAGAACCCCTCCGAGGCCTTGAGCAGGCGGAAGGAGACGTAGTAGCGGACCTCCTGCAGGCCCGTCAGCGCGTTGACGTTGCAGTTCTCGACCTCGGTGTAGCCCGCCGAGGCCCCGAGCGTCGGGTCCTCGAAGCCGCAGACGATGTGGCGCAGCGCGTCGCGGAAGAGGAAGGTGTCCGAGTCCACGAAGGTGATGATCTCCCCCCGCGCGCTGAGCACGCCCTTGGCCATCGCGGCCCGCTTCCCGGTCGGAGGCTGGGTGTAGACCTGGAGCTCGGGGAAGCGCTTTTGAAGCTCCTTGAGCACCCGCAGGGTCCCGTCGGTCGAGCCGTCGTTGACGACGAGGACCTCCCGCTTGTCCGACGGGTAATCGGTCTCGAAGCAGGTCTCCACGGTCCGGGTGATGGCGTGCTCCTCGTTGCGCACCGAGATGACGATGCTGACGGTCGGGGTGTAGGTCCCGAGCGCGGGCGCGCGGTGGCGCCAGGAAATCCAGAACCGGGAGAGGAGGTACAGCGCCAAGGTCAGGCTGTAGACGTAGAACACCGGCGCGTACCAGAAGAAATCGAGGCTCTGCCATTTCGTCCAGACGAGCGCCGCCAGGACGAAGGCGATGAGCACGGCGATCTTCCTTTGATAGGCGGAAACGGCCCCGGCGACCATCTCGGGCAGCGGCCGGTCCCACTTGAGCACCAGCTCGCAGGAGTGCGGGCCCTTGGCCTTCGCCTTGCGGACGGCCGCCACCCGGCCGGGCAGCTCGCACGGCAGGCCGCGGAAGAACGGCGAGATCGACTTGGAGAGATGCAGGCGGATGCGGACCGGCGTGCCGGCCGCGAGCGGGCGGCTCGTGGTCACGCAGACTCCGGCCGCGTCGTAGTCCCGGGCCTCCCCGGTCAGGGTGGCGGCGCGCAGCAGGCCGCCGGAGGAGACGACGGTGACGGGGAAGCGCTCCCGCACCCGCGCGCGCGCCCGCTTCTCCCGGATTCCCGCAGATTGATTTTGCCGGACCGTCTCCGGCTCGCCGTGCGCTTGGGTCTGCGGATTCATGGGCGTAGTATATTCACCGCGCCGATCGCCTGGCCATGGAGGCACCGTGAATTCATTTTGCCGCCCGCGTGACGGGAACGAATTCCGCGGGGCGCCGGCGCGCGAGCCCGAAATAGTGGCGCAGGGTTCCCGC
>JAMPYD010000390.1 GCA_023700845.1 Elusimicrobiota bacterium
CCACGCCGCGGCCAGGCCGGCCAAAGTCTCCGGCACCGGCGCGGCGATCGGCGCGCGCGCGGCGACCCAGGCGCGGGCCGCCCGCTCCGCGCCGAGCCCCGCCCTCGCCGCCAGCAGGGGGCCGAACAGGCCGATCGCGTAAAACAGGAGGAGGCGGGCGGCCCGCTCCGGCCGCGACGACCCGTCGCGGGGCGCGGCGGCCGGGAGCACGCCCGGCAGGTCCGCGCTCTTGACGGTCTTCAGCGCCGCCCGCAGCCTCTCGAGATTCTCATCGAGCCCGCCGCCGGCGGCGGGGCGCAGAATCAGCAGGCGCATCGCCCGCCCGTGCGCCGCGCGAAGAAGCTCGGGGGGACGGGCGGACACGGGGAGCGTCCGGATCCAGAGCCGCTGGCCCGCGACCGACGCGAACGGGCCGGTCGACGCCGCGACCGGGATGAGGCCCGCCGCCGAGACGACGGCCACCGTCTCGGGGTCGAAGCCCGCCGGAACGCGCGAGAGGTCGACGCCCGGCGGCAGCTCGATCGAGCGGCCTCCGCCGACCGCGGTCGCGGTCGAAGCGTCGATGCCCCGCGCGGCCAGGGCCCCGGAGAGCCGCGCCAGCGCCTTCGGGTCCTTGGTCCACAGGGAATCCGGGACCGGGCCTCCGCCGGGGGCGACCAGCCCGAGCGCCCGCCACTTCTCGACCTCCGCCCGGGAGAAGTGCAGCACCTCGCCGCGCGACGCGAGCTCGGCGGCGGTCTCCTCGCGCAGCACCACGGCCGCCACGCCCATCGCCTTCAGGCGCTCCCACAGCTCCGGGGTGGACGCCGCCGCGCGGCCGGTCAGGGCGGCGAACGCCGCGGCGTCGACCGCCGGCAGGACCGCGCGCTCCGACGGGGCGCGAGCCGCCCAGACCGCCCCCGCGGCCGCGGCCGCCAGGACGGCGAGCGACGCGCCGCGCGAGCGCGTGGCGGTCACCCGGCGGCGGCCTCGCGGAAAATATCCAGGTACAGCTCGACCGAGCGGTCCCAGGAGAAGTCGCCGGCCATGGCGGCGCTCACGCGCGCGCTCCAGGCCGGCCGGCCGAACTCGGCCATGGCCCGGTCGAGGGCGCGCGCCAGGTCCTCTCCGTCCCCGGGCTTGCTGAGAAAGCCGTTGGCGGCGCGGCCCCCGCGAGGCTCCTCGAACACGGTGTCGATCAGGCCGCCGGTCCGGGAGACCACGGGAATCGCGCCGTAGCGCATCGCGATCATCTGCCCCAGGCCGCAGGGCTCGAACCTCGACGGCATCAGGAAGAGATCCGCCGCCGCGTAGATCCGGTGCGCGAACGGCTCGTCGAAGGAGCGGTGGAAATGAACCGAGCCCGTGCGGCGGCGCTCGAGCGCCGCGAACATCTCGGTCAGCGACGGGTCGCCCGTGCCGAGCATCACGAGCTGGCAGCGGTCGAGCCGCGACTCGAGGGCCGAGAGCGCGATGTCGAGCCCCTTCTGGTAGTCGAGGCGGGACACGACGCCGATCAGCGGACGGTCGCCGCGCGCCTCGAGCCCGCACTCGCGCTGCAGCGCTTCCTTGCACGCGGCCTTGCCCGCGGCCGCGTCGGACGGCGAATAGCGGCGGGGCAGCGAGGCGTCCCGCGACGGGTCCCACGTCTCGAGGTCGATGCCGTTGAGGATGCCGCGCAGGTCCTTCGACCGCCGGCTGAGCAGCCCCTCGAGGCCGAAGCCCCGGTCCGGCGACTCCTGGATCTCGCGCGCGTAGGCGGCGCTCACGGTCGTGAGCTTGTCGGCGTGCACGATCCCGGCCTTCAGATAGCTCACCTGACCGTAGTACTCGAGGCCTTCGGACGACCAGTCCTCGGGGCCGAAGCCCCCCGCCTCGAGCGCGGCGCGCGGGAAATTGCCCTGATAGGCCATGTTGTGGATCGTGAAGACGCAGCCGGTGCCGGCGAAATGCGGATCGTTCTTGTAGTGGCGCTTCAGGTGCGCCGCGACGAGGCCGGTCTGCCAGTCGTGGATGTGGATCACGTCGGGCTTGAAGCCGATGGCCTTCGCGCCCTCGAGGACCGCGCGCGAGAACAGCGCGAAGCGGCGGTCGTTGTCCTCGTGATCCTTGCCCGCGTTTCCGTACAGGCCCTCGCGGTCGACGTACAGGGGATAGTCCACGAAGTACACGGACACGCCGCGCCGGTGCAGGAAGCTGAGGCCGACGTCCGCGGACCCGCCGGACAGCGGAACCTTGATCGGATGGGCGATGCCCCCCTCGAGCGACGCCGCGCGGACGGCGCGGTACTTGGGAAGGAACAGGCACACGTCGTGGCCGAGGGCGCCGAGCCTCTGCGTGAGGGCTCCGACCACGTCGGCGAGCCCTCCGGTCTTGCAGAAGGGTACCGCTTCGCTGGCCGCGACGAGTATCTTCACTTTACTTGGGCCAGAGCCCCTCTTTCTCTTCTTCTTCCGCCTTGGGCTCCGCCTCCGGCGAATCCGCCGGGTGCTCGGAAAGGGCCTCGGCGATCACGGCCTCCTCGGTTTGATCGGCGACGGACTCCGCCGCCGGCTCTTCCGCGGGATGCTCGGACAGGGCCTCGGCGACGACCGCCTCCTCCGTCTGCCCGCCGATCGTCTCCGCGTCGGGCGCCGGCCGCTCGGGGGCGTGCGGCGTGTCGATCGGAGCGGCGGGGGCGGCGGCGTCCGCGGGCGCGAAGCGATCGAGAGGCGGAAGGTCCTCGAGGCTGCGCAGGCCGAAGTGGCGCAGGAACTCCATCGTCGTGCCGTACATCAGCGGGCGGCCGACGGTCTCGCGGCGGCCGACGACCTTGATGAGGCGCTTCTCGAGCAAGGTTTCCAGAGCCGCGATGACCTCGACGCCGCGGATCTCCTCGACCTCGGCCCTCGTCAGGGGCTGCTTGTACGAAATGATCGAGAGGGTCTCCTGGGCGGCCGTGGACAGGCGCATCGTCGCGCGGTCGCTGAAGAGCTTGCGCATGTACGGCGCCAGCTCGGGGCGCGTGGCCATCTGCCAGCCCTCGGCGACGGCGATCAGGCGGTAGCCGAGGTTGCGTTCCTCGAGATCGCGGCGCAGCTCCTCGACGGCGGCCACGATGCGGTCCTGGTCGCGCACGTTGACGAGCTTGCACAGCTCGCCGGCCGACAGCGGGCGGTCGGTGATGAACAGCAGGC
>JAMPYD010000391.1 GCA_023700845.1 Elusimicrobiota bacterium
GGGCCGCCCTGCTGGTCCTGTCGCTCGCCGCGGCGGCGCGCGCCGAGGACTATCCCCTGCCCGAGCCGCCTCCGGGCCCCCGCCTCGACTATTCCGCCGACCAGGTCGAGTTCGACGCGGACCGACAGCTGCTTCATCTGCAGGGCCAGGTGGTCCTCCACGAGTCCACCTGGACGGTGAAGGGCCAGGAGCTGTGGATCGACACCGAGCGCCGGCGCGGACGCTCCGAGGGCCCGCTTCTCGTCGAGGACGGCATCTCGGCCGTGTACGGCGAATCCGGGGAGTTCGACTTCGCCGGGCACACGGGGCGCCTGCAGCGCACGAGCGCGGGCCACGCGGATTGGCGCATCCGCGCGAGGGAGGCGCGGGTCGGCGAGAACCGGCGCCTCGACTACTACGGCGGCGACTTCACGAGCTGCGGCGCCAAGCCGCCGCATTATCACTTCCGCGCCTCCAGCATCACGGTCAAGCCGAAGAAGCACATGATCGCGCGCAACGTGCTGTTTTACCTCGGCGACGTTCCCGTCTTTTATCTGCCGTTCCTGTATAAATCCCTGTCCCAGAGGCACTATCTGCGCTGGAAGAGCCAGCCCGGCTTCGACCACCGCAACGGCCCGTTCCTCAAGAACACGCTGACCACCGACCACGGCGACACCGCCTACAGCAAGCTGTACGCCGACTACTACCTGAAGCAGGGGGCGGGCTTCGGCGGCGAGCTGCACCGCCGCGACGGAGAGGACTCGCGCGGCGCGCTGTTCGGCTACACGATCAAGGAGACCTCCACCGGCGACCGCCGCTGGGCGGTGCTCGGCCAGCAGTACCAGGCGCTGTTCTCCTCGACGTCGTTTCAGGGCCGCCTGCAGGTGCAGTCCGACTCGGACTTCAACAACAACTACTCGCGCGGGAACTCGTTCCGCGTCACCCCCGAGCTCGTCAACGGGGGCGCGTTCACCCACCGCTTCTCGCAGGCGACCGCCCGCCTCTCGTATTCGCGCGTCGACACCGCCGACGCCAGCCGCGTCCGGTTCCTGAAGACCAGCGAGAGCTATCCGCGCCTGGACGTCATCAGCCAGCCGCTGCGCTTCGGGCGCCTGCCCTGGCTCAACACCCTGAACGGCTTCGCCGACAACACCTTCCTGCGGGGCCGCTCCTACATCGAAAAGACGGTCGGCGCCGGCTGGGAGGGGACGCGCACCTTCGTGATCGCCCGCGGCGTGAGCCTGACGCCGAAGCTCGGCTACCAGGAGACCTACTACAACCGCTTCGAGCACGGGGCCGTCTCGGGCTCCTCCGCCACGACGCTCGACGCGGTGATCGGCCGTCCCGCCGCGTCCGGCACGCTGCGCTTCGACACGCCGCTCGGCGGCGTCGACATGACCCAGTCGTACCGCGAGCGCTTCCAGCCCGGGAATTTCCGCCAGGACCGCGGCGCCGTCGACAAGGGCGTCGAGGAGAACCTGCTCACCGTGACCGACGTGTTCATTCCGGCCCCGCGCATGTACGCGCGGCTCTCCTCCGGCTACGATTTCCGGACCTTCCGCGACCGGGCGATCGGCTTCCGCCGGCGCGTCCAGCCGATCACCGCCGACGCGAGCTGGGCGCCGACCTCGCGGCTGAACCTGACCGTGCGCGACACCTACGCGCTCGACGAGGGCAACCAGGCGGCGATCGTCGACGCCCGCTGGGGCGACGACGAGGGGGCGGCGGTCGGAGGCGGCTTCTCCTGGAACGCGGCGGATTCCCGCCGGTACGTCGCGAGCTTCGATTTCGCGATCGCCCCGTCGACCCCGACCTGGCGCCTGGCCTTCGGCGTCCGCGGCGAGGCGGAGAGCTCCCGCGGCGTCGGCGGCCTTCACGGCTGGCGCGTCTTCGAAAAGGAGTTCTCCTGGACCAAGCGTTGGCACGACTTCTACACCAAGGTCGCCGGCCGCTTCCGCCCCGGCGGCGTCGGCGAGGCGTCGATCCGCGTCGACTTCAAGTTCGGCACCTTCGACCCGAAGCAGGCGCCCCGCCGCGACTGGGAGACCGAGCTCTTCCCCGAGCGCGCCGTGCAGGACGACCTGCGCCCCTAAAACGGAGGAGCTCCCCGTCCGAGCACGGGGAGCTCCGTTAAACGCGCCGAATCCGAACGTCAGGCTCTATCGATGGCAGTCCTCCTGTGTGCGTCGACATCAGGATAGCAGGCGGCCCGGCCCCGGACAACCAAACATCCGCCAAACATCGAAATGCTAATATGGCTTTCAACATGGCAAAACCCCTTTGGCTCGTCACCGGCGGCGCCGGCTTCATCGGCTCTCATATCGCGTCCGAGCTCGTCCGCCGCGGCGAGCGCGTCCGCGTCATCGACAACCTCTCCACCGGCCCGCGCGACAAGCTGAAGGCGATCGGCGGGAAGTTCGAGTTCCAGAAGGGCGACATCACCCGCCTGAAGGACTGCGAGAAGGCGTGCAAGGGCGTCTCGTACGTCCTCCACCAGGCCGCGATCCGCTCCGTGCCCAAGTCCATGGACCGCCCGATCCCCTCCAACGAGGCGAACGTGGCCGGCACCCTGAACATGCTCATCGCCGCGCGCGACGCCAAGGTGAAGCGCTTCGTGTACGCCTCGTCGAGCTCGGCCTACGGCAACTGCAAGGTGTTCCCGCAGCGCGAGGACATGCGCCCCCAGCCGATGTCTCCCTACGCGGTGTCCAAGCTCGCCGGCGAGCACTACGCGATCGTGTTCGCGAAGTCCTTCGGCCTCGAGACCGTCTCCCTGCGCTATTTCAACGTCTTCGGCCCGCGCCAGGACCCCGAGTCCCTCTACTCGGCCGTGATCCCGAAGTTCATGGAGCAGGCCTACCTCGGCGTCCCGCTCGACGTGCACTGGGACGGCAAGCAGTCCCGGGACTTCACCTTCGTGGCCAACGTGGTCCGCGCCAACATCCTCGCCGCGAAGGGGCCCAAGTCGACCTCGGGCGAGGTCTACAACGTGGCCAACTCCGAGACCTACAGCCTGCTCGACGTGGTGGAGGGCATCGAGGAGATCACGGGCGGCAAGCTCGAGCGCCGGCACCACCCGATGCGCGGCGGCGACGTGCGCCGCACCTGGGCCGACAACCGCAAGATCCGCCGGGAGCTGGGCTACAAGCCCGTCGTCGGCTTCGACGA
>JAMPYD010000012.1 GCA_023700845.1 Elusimicrobiota bacterium
CAGGCCAAACCTCGCGTCCACATCACGGCCGCCCAGGCCATGCGCCGCGCGGGCCTCGACAAAACGATGACGACGGAGCTCGCGGCGTCCGCCGAGGCCTCGGACATCACCAAGACCAAGGCCGATCCGGGCTCGGCCGACGCGGAGGAGGCCTCGGTCCGCGGACGGGGAGGCCGCGGCTTCCGCGACATCATGAGCCGCATGCCGCGCGACATCGTGACCCTCGATTTCGACAACACCGACATCCGCGACGTGATCCGCCTGCTCGCCGCGAAGGCCAAGGTCAACATCGTCTTCGGGCCCGACGTCGCGGGTTCCCTGACCTTGCACCTCACCGACGTCCCCTTCAACGAGGCCTTCCGCACCGCCCTGTCGATGATGAAGCTGACGACCGACCAGGTCGGCGACAACATCCTGCGCGTGATCACGCCGGCCGAGCTCACCAAGCAGCGCACCACCTCGACGGCGACCACGAAGGTTTACGTCCTCAACTACTCGAAGGCCGCCGAGGTCAAGGCGACGATCGACTCCGTCCGCACGGCGGAAGGCCGCACCGGCAACTCGACGGCGGACGTGAAGACCAACACCCTGATCGTGACCGACTCGCTCGAAGGCCAGATGTCGACGGAGAACCTGATCGCGCAGATCGACCAGCGTCCGCGCCAGGTGCTCATCGAGACGAAGATCGTCGAGATCAACGCGAACTCCGGCCTCAACTACGGCGTGCAGTGGGACTACCAGGGCGTCCAGACCGGCAAGATCGGCGGCCAGCAGGGAACCTCCCTCATCGGCACGACGACCAATCCTCAGAAGGCCTCCAGTCCCACGCTCCCGCCGCTCGACCGCAACGCGAACACGATCGAGGGCGTCGGCGCGGCCGGCCGCGGCACCGGCGTGGCGCTCGCCGCCGACCGCGTCTTCGGCGCCCTGACTTTGGGGCGCATCACGAACAACTTCATCCTCAACGCGACTTTGACCGCGGCGGCGTCCGAGGGCAAGGCGAAGATCCTGTCCGAGCCGAAGATCGCGACGCTCAACAACCAGGCGGCGGACATCAACATCACGACGCAGATCCCGTACGTGACCTCGAACGTGGCCTCGACCGGCGTGCAGACGCAGACGGTGAGCTACGTGACCACCGGCATCCAGCTGAAGGTCACGCCGAGCATCAACGCCGACGGCCGCATCACGCTTCAGGTCAACCCGATCGTCAGCCAGCCCTCGGCGACCGCCTCCGCGAGCAGCACGGGCGCCCCCGCCGTCGACGCGCGCACGGCCAACACGACCGTCCTCGTGCGCGACGGCGAGACGATCGTCATCGGCGGCCTCATCACCGACACGATGCAGGACACGATCGCCAAGATTCCCCTGCTCGGCGACATCCCGATATTGGGCTGGCTGTTCAAGAAGAAGAGCAAGACCCGCGTCCGCGCGGAGCTGCTGATCTTCGTGACGACGAGAATCCTGCCCGACTAGCGGCCCGAGTGCTCGCCGGTCTCGTCGGCAGCGTCGTCGCGTCGGGGCTCCTCCTGCGGGGGGCGTGGGATCTCTGGGCGCAGTCCCTGGTCCTTCTGGGGCTTCTGGCCGCCTCCGCGGCCTGGCTGTGCGCCCGCGCCGCCTCGGGCTGGCTTCCCCGTCCCGATTCGAGGATGCTCGCCTGGGCCGCGGCGCTGGCCGCCCTCTCCGCGCTGTCCGCGTGGGCGAGCCCCGTTCCCGCCTACTCCCGGCCGGCCTGGGCCGCCGCGGCCGCGGGCCTCGCGCTGATGCCGCTCATCTCGGTGCTCGACGCCGAAGGACGCGCGCGCGTCGAGCGGTTCCTCCGCGGGGCGGGCTGGGCTCTGGTGCTGCTCGCCGTCTATCAGCGCCTTCAGGGCGACACGCGCCCCGCGGCGACGTTCCTCAATCAGAACGCGTTCGCCGGCGCGATCCTGCTCCTGCTGCCGGTGGCGGCGCGGGCGGGGGATTGGGCTCTCGCCGCGGGCCTGCTCCTGTGCCTCTGGTGGGCGCGCTCGGTCGGGGCTTGGCTCGGGCTTTCGCTCGCCTTGATCCTGCACCGGCGGGCGGTGGGCGCGGTCGCCTTCTGGCTCGGCGCCTCCGCGGGCTTCATCGGTCTCGTCGCCGCCTACGCCAAGCTCCAGTCGCCGGAGACTTTGCACCGCGCCGAGTGGTGGAAGGCGGCCTGGCGCATGGCGTCGTCGGCGCCCTGGCTCGGGCTGGGGCCCGGCTCGTACGCCTACGCCCTGCCGGCGCACGCGCCGGCCGGGCCGGAGCTGTCGTCCTTGTTCGCGCACCAGCATTTTCTCGAGACGGCCGCGGAGCGGGGCTGGCCGTACCTCCTGCTGTGGATCATCGGGCTCGCCCTGATCCTCAAGCCCGCTCCCGCGGGCCGGCGCTTCGGCCCGGTCGCGGCGCTGATTCACGGCCTCGTCGACTACGCCTTGTCGGTGCCCGGCGTGTTCTGGCTTTTCTGCGCGTCGACGGCGCTCGCGGCGCCCGATTCGGGCCGCTCCGTCAACGTTCCGCTTCGCTGGCGGCCCGTCGCGTGCGCCGTCGTCCTCGCCGCCGCGGCGGGGTCGGGCGTCTGCGTCTGGCGCGGCTGGTCGGCGGACCGCCTGCGCGCCCGCTCGGCCGCGGCCATCCGCGAGGGCCGCCTCGACGACGCGGCCGCGATGCTGGAGGCCTCGGAGGGCTTGTCGCCTCACCCCGAGGCGGCGCGCTTCCGCGCGGAGATCATACTGGCCCGCGGCGGCCCGGCGGCGGACGCCGCCCGCCACCTGTCGCGGGCGATCGCGCTCGACCCCTACCGCGCGTCGAACCGGGCCCTTCTCGACGCGGCTCTGGAGAAAAGTGGACGCTGACCGCCCGCGCGTCGGGCCGGAGGCCGTCGTCGCCGCCGTGCTCGCGGCCGTCGTCGCGGCGCTTCTGGGCGGCGCGTGGGCGCGCGGCCTGACGGTGTTTTGGGGCGACCTGACGTACCTGCATCACGGCTGGCGCGCCTCGCCCGCCATGCTCGTCGCGGCCGGGCGCGCGCCGCTGTGGGAGCCGTCGCTTTACTTCGGGATGCCGATGGCCGCCTCCATGCAGGGCGGCCTTTTTTATCCGCCGACGATCGTGTACTACCTGTTCGGCTTCGCGACCGCGACCGCGCTGTTCCAGGCCCTGCATCTGGTCGCGGCCGGCTGGCTGTGCGCGCTCTGGCTGCGCGCCTGCCGCCTGCCCTGGGGCGCCTGCCTCGGCGGGGCCCTGCTGTTCGCCTTCGGCGGCGTGATGATCGCCCGCCTGCCCTTTTTGAACCACCTCGCGACGCTGGCGTGGGCCCCGGCGCTGGCGCTTTTCTTCCGGCGCCCCGCGGCGCTGGCGGTGGCGCTCGCGCTGATGGTCCTCGCCGGCTACCCGACCTTCATCCCCGGCTGCGCCGCCGCCGCGTGGATCGCGGCCTACGCGGCCCGCACCGGGCGCTGGTCCTGGAGCGGCTCCGTCCGCGACTGGGCGGCGGCGGGCCTCCTGTCGGGCGTCCTGGCCGCCGCTCAGCTTCTGCCCGGCCTGGAGCTCGCGGCGCACTCCCGGCGCTCCGCCGGCGTCGGCCTCGCGGAGGCGCTGACGTGGGGCTTTTCTCCCGCGGACCTGCTCCAGTGGATCGGGCCGCTCGCGATCGGGATCGGGAATTTCCATCCGGCCGTCGATTGGACCTTGTGCGTCTACCTCGGCCTCGCGGGCGCCGCGGCCGCGGCGTACGGCGCCTGGGCGCTGCCGCGCGGCCGGGCGCTCGTGCTCGGCGCGGCCGTGATCGCCGTCGTCGTGCTGACGCTCGGCGCGTCGACGCCGCTCTCCGCCGCGCTGTGGCGGGGCCTGCCGCCGCTTCGCTTCGTGCGCTACCCGGGCAACCTTGCGTACATCGCGATGCTCCCTCTGGCCGCGCTCGCCGCGGCGGGCTTCGCCGGCCGCCGGGCGGGACCGGCGCTGGTGCTGCTGTGCGCGCTCGAGCTCGTGGCGCTCGGCCGTTCCTCGACGCCGCTGGCGACGCGAGGACTGTTCGTCGAGCCCGGCCCGCTCGTCCGGGGCCTGCAGCGGAGCCAGGGGGAGGCGCGCTACCTGATTTCTCCGAAGGCGCTGCAGGCGTCGAGAGGCTCCGACATCTTCGACTGGAAGCAGCGGCTGTACGGCCTCACCAACGCGCCGTACCGCCTGCGCGCCTCCGCCAACTTCGGCGAGCCCCTCGTCCCCGCGCCGTCGTACGCGGTGATGGACGCCTTGCTGAGCCTGCCGAGCGCGGACGCGGCCGCGGGCTGGATGCCCTGGATCGGGGCGTCGCGCCTGCTGACCCCGGAGCCGGCGCGATCCCCGCGCCTGGTCGACGAGCCTGGCGCCCTGTGGACTGTTTCGAGGCTCGGCGGCGCTCCCGTTTCGCTCGCCTATCGCCTGTCCCCGAAGGACGGGGCGGCCCTGCCCGCGGGCTGGCCGCCGTCCCCGCCGTCCGCCGGGCGCTCCCCGCTCGAGGTCCGCCGCGAGCGCGAGGATCGATTCGAGGTGTCCGGCGAGGGCGCGGGCTGGGCCTACGTCGCCGAGCCTCGTTTTCCGGGCTGGCGGACGGTTCTCTCCGCGCCGGGGGGCGAGCGGGACGTGGTTCCGGAGCCGGCGCTGGGCGCCTTCCAGAAAATCGAGACTCCGGCCGGTCCCTGGACCTTGCGCTGGCGCTACGAGCCGGGGCCGTGGCGCCTCGGCCTCCTCATCGCGTGCCTGTCGTGGATTATGCTCGCCCGGTCTTGGTATCATCGAGCCGTCGCCACTGGAGAGACTGGATGACCCGCCGGGACCTCATCGTCGTCGGGGCCCTCGCGGCCGCCGTGCTCGCGCTGACCGCGTGCGTCTGGGCGCGCCCGGGACGGGCGTTCTTCAACCACGGCGACCTTTACGCCTACCACTGGCCCTTGCGCCACCACACCGCGGCGGCGCTGATCGAAGGCCGCCTCCCGTTCTGGAATCCGTACATCATGCTCGGCGTGCCCCACGCGGCGAACCCGCAGGCCGCGATGTTCTATCCCGCGTCCGTCCTGGGCTTCCTCCTTCCCGTCGTCACCGCCTTGGTCTGGGACCAGGTTCTGCACCTGCTGTGGGCCGCGCTCGGCGCGTACCTGCTCGCGCGTTCCGCCCGCCTGCCCCGCGCCGCGGCCGCGGCGCTCGCGGCGGCCTACGCGCTCTCGCCCTTCCTGATCTACCGCGTGACGGCGGGCATACCGACCTTGCTCGCCGCGCTGTCCTGGGCGCCGTGGGCCTGGCTGGCCTGGCTCGCGGGCGCGGCGCCGCTTCTGGCCGCCGTCTTCGCGCTGCAGTTCTTCTCCGGCCATCCCCAGTTCCTCGTCGTCAACGCGGCCGCCATGGGGCTCTGGGCGGCGGCGCGCCGGGAGCGCCTGGCGCTGTGGGCGCGCCTCGCCGCGGCGGCGGGCGGAGCGCTGGCGCTGGCCGCGGTGCAGTGGCTGCCGACGCTCGAGCTGCTGTCCGGCTCCAACCGCTCCGGCTGGCCGGAGAGTTTCCGCGCCGCCTATTCGCTGCGTCCGTCGGATCTCCTCCTGTGGCTCTCGCCCGGCGCCTTCGGCACGCCGCTCGACGGCCGCTGGGACGGCGCGATCTCGGTGTTCTACGAAAGCGGCGGCGTGTGGCTCGGCGGGGGGGCGCTGGCGCTCGCCGCCGGCGCGCTCCTGCGCCGGCGCTCGACGGCGGGGCCGGTCCTCCTGGTCGTCGCCGGCGCCGTCCTCGCGCTCGGCGCCAACGGGCCGCTCGCGCCTCTGCTGAACGCCCCGGGGTTCTCTTACCTGCGCACGCCGTCGCGGTGGTCCTTCCTCTCGCTGTGGGGGCTTTGGCTGCTCGCGGGGACGGGCGGACGCGCCCTGGCCGCCGCGCCGAAGACGGCCGCGGCGCTGTCCCTCTTCCCTCTCGTCGTCCTGGCGGAGCTCGCGGTCTGGGACTCCGGCTTCCTGTCGTCCGCCGCCGCGCGCGCGTTCACGAAGGCGAGCCCCGCCGTCGCCGAGGGCCTCGCCGGCCGCGCGTCGCGCGTGCTCACCGCGCCCGCCCTCGCCAATCCGAACAAGGCCATCGTCTACCGGATGCGCAACGGCAACGGCTACGAGGCCTTCTACCCGGCGAGCGCGGCCGTCTGGGCCGCGGAGGCCGAGGGGGAGCCGGCCGCGGACCCGAGCTGGGTCCTGGTGTCGCGCTGGACCTCCGACGCGTCGTCGCGGGCCGGGGTGTCCGCGCTGCTGACCCAGCGGGGCATCGAGCGTCGGGCCGGGGCCTGGCCGCTGGCCTCCTTCCTCGACGCGTCCGGCCGGCGCCTGGCTCCGGACCCTCTTCTCGCGATCGACACCCCCGAGCGCTGGCGGGTGACCGGCGCCGTTCCTCCGGGCGCCGTCGCGGTCGCCTTGGCCGAGACGCGCTGGCCCGGCTGGCGCGCGTCCCTGGACGGGCGCGGCGCGCCGCTTCGCGCGTGGGGCCCCGCGTTCCAGTCCGTCGCCCTGTCCGGGGGCGCGGCCCTCGATCTCCGGTTCGATTTCTCGCCGACGCGCTGGTTCTGGTGGGCGGCGCTGTCCGCCGCGGCCTGGGGCCTCTGGTTCGCGGCGTTTTTCCGCCGCGCGGAGGCCGCGTGAGCCGCAAGAAGATCGCCTCGGGCGCGGTCGCCTTCGCGATCACGGGGCTTTTCCTGTGGCTGGCGCTGCGCAAGGTCGAGTTCTCCGCCCTCGGCGCGGCGCTGAGCGCGGCGCGCCCCGGCTGGCTGATCCCGATGGTCGCCATCGTCTATCTCGACCTGCTCGTGCGCGCCGTGCGCTGGCGCGTCCTGCTCTCCCGCGCCCGCGCCTTGCCCGCCCCGGTCTGGGACCTGTTCAAGCTCGAGGCGATCGGCCTCGCGGTCAACAACGTCCTGCTTCTGCGCCTCGGCGAGCTCGCGCGGGCGGGCCTGGCGGCGCGCCGCCTCGGCCTTCCGGCCGCCGCCGCCCTGGCGAGCGTGGCCATCGAGCGCGCGCTCGACGTGGCAGCCCTGCTGACCATCTTCGTGCTCGCCTCCCGCCGCGCTCCCGGGATCGCGCCGGTTCAGGTCGTGCGGGGGGCGCTGCTGCTTCTCTCGGGCGCGATCGGAGCCCTGATCGTCCTGGCCGCGGCGGAGAGCTCCCTGGCGCCGGACGGCTTCGCGGAGAAGCGGCTGCGTCCCTGGCCGCGCGTGCACCGCTTCGTCGAGCAGCTGGCGCTCGGGGCCGCGGTGCTGCGCTCGCCCTCCGCGGCGGCCGGCGCGGCGCTCCTGAGCCTCGCGCTGTGGACGGTGGACGCGGCGCTGTACTGGACGGCGGCGTACGCCCTCGATCTCGGCGGGCTCATGGATTACCCGCGCGCGGTGCTGACCCTGTCGTGGGCGGGGGCGAGCTCCGCGATCCCGGCCGCTCCCGGAGCGATCGGAACGTTCGAGGCCGTCGTCGCCTCGATCCTGGAGAAGTTCGGCGCCGCTCCGGAGGTCGCCCTGGCCTACGCGCTGATGACGCACATGATCATGTATCTTCTGGTGACGGTCACGGGCCTCGCGTTCCTGTCGCGCGAGGGCGTGTCCCTCGCGAAGCTGAGCGAGGAAGTCGAGCGCGATAAATGAAGCTGAGCCTTCTCGGCGTGCTGGCGTGCCCGGTCTGCGGCGGCGACCTCAAGTTCTCCGTCCTCGAGTCCTATCCGCGCCACGACTCCGAGGTCGAGGAGGCCGTGCTCGCCTGCGCGCTCTGCGCCCTCGAGTATCCGGTGACCGACGGCGTGCCGCGCCTGCGGCCGCCGGACCCCGTCGCGCGGGCGACCGCCAAGACGCGCGCGGCGTTCGGCTGGGAGTGGCTGCGCTATCCCGGCTCGCTGCCCGGCGACCGGGAGACCTTTCTCGAGGAGACGATGATCCCTCCGCACGAGTTCTCGGGCAAGCTCGTCCTCGACGCGGGCTGCGGGATGGGTCGCTACAGCGCCGTCGCCCTCGAGCTCGGGGCCGACGTCGTCGCCGTCGACATGTCCGAGAGCCTGATCCGCGTCGCGGAACGGGCCCGCTCCCAGCCGAAGCTCCACCCCGTCGAGGGCGACCTGCTGCACCCGCCGTTCAAGAAGGGGATCTTCGACGTCGTCTACAGCCAGGGCGTCCTGCACCACACCGCCGACACTCATGACGCGTTCAAGGCGGTGGCCGCGCTGGTCAAGCCGCGGGGCCTGCTCTCCGTGTGGCTGTACGGCAAGGCCGGGAGGTTCTCCGATTTCGCGTCGAATCCCCTGAAGCCCGGCCGCGATTGGATCGCGCGGCATCGCCTCCTCGCCTGGTGGATCGTGCTCCTGCGCCACATCGTCAGCGATTTCGTCCGCGTGTTCACCACCCGCATGCCCGTCCCGATCGTCTACGCGCTGTGCCACCCCCTGACCTGGCTCGGCGTGGTGCCCGGCCTCAAGTGGTTCACCTACTCCGTGGACCCGCGCTATCAGGTCCGCCTGATCGAGAACTTCGACTGGATCTCGCCGCCCTACCAGTGGCATCACACGAAGGAGGAGCTCCTGCGCTGGTTCGCCGAGGAGGGCTTCTCCGTCGTCAACGTCCTGCCGCACGGGCTCGTGCCCAAGCCCGGCGCGCTCGGCCGCAGGAACTGATGGCGCCCGCCCGCCTCAGGGTCGTCATGGTCAGCGCCGGCTTCTGGCCCGCCGTGGGGGGCGCGGAGCGCCAGGCCCTCGAGCTGTCCCGGGAGCTGCGCGCGCGCGGGGCGGACGTGCTCGTGCTGACGCGGCGCGTCGGCGGCGCGCCGCCGCGCGAGGAGGTCCGCGGCGTGCCGGTGCGGCGCCTGCCCGTGTACGGGGCCGGCGCGCTCGATTCCCTGTCCTTTCTCTTCGGCGCCCTCGGCTGGCTGCTCAAGCACGGCGGCGACTACGACGCGATCCACGCCCATCTCGCCGGCTCGCCCGCGCTGGCGGCCGCCTTGGCCGGCCGCTGGCTCGGCAAGCCCGTGCTCGTCAAGCTCGGCGGCGGGCGCGGCATCGGCGAGCTCGCCGCCTCCTCGCGCACGGTCCTCGGCCGCCTCAAGCTCCGCCTGCTGGCGCTGCTCAAGCCGCGCTTTCTCGCCGTGGTTCCCGACCTCGCCGCCGAGGCGCGCGAGCATCTCGGCGGCGCGCCGATCGAGGTCCTGCCCAACGGCGTGGACGTGAGCCGGTACCGGCTCGTCTCTCCCGAGGAGAAGCGGGCCCTGCGCGCGCGCCTGGGGTGGAGCGGCGCGGTGTTCCTCTACACGGGACGCCTCTCGTGGGAAAAGCGCCTGCCCTGGTTCGCGAAGATCTGGGAGGAGGCGACGCGAGGCCGGGACGCGGCCCTGGTGCTCGTCGGCGAGGGGCCGGAGGCCGCGCCCCCGAGCGCCCGCGTCCGCGTCCTTCCGCCCGTCGACGACGCGGCCGAGCTCTACGCCGCGGCCGACGCGTTCGTCCTTCCCTCGGTGTCGGAAGGCCTGTCGAACTCCCTGCTCGAGGCGATGGCCTCCGGCCTCCCGGTGGTCGCGAGCGCGGTCGGCGGCAGCGCGGAGACGCTCGAGGACGGCGTCACCGGACTGCTGTTCGCCCGCGACGACGAAAAGGCGGCGGCGGCCTGCGTGCGCCGCCTGCTCGACGAGCCCGCGCTCGGCGCGAAGCTGGGGGAAAACGCCCGGCGGGTCTGCGCGGAGCGCTACGCGCTCGCGCGCGTCGCCGCGCGGCTCGAGGAGCTGTACCGGGGGGCGCCGTGAGCCGCGGGGAGCGCTTGTGCGCGGCGGCGGGGCCCTGTTACACTATCGGCGTCCCGCGGCGGCGGCCGCGCCCCTAACCATTCATGTGCGGCATCTGCGGCGTCGTTTACGGAGACGGGCGGGCCCCCGATAAGGGGGTTTTGAAGCGCGCCAACGACGCGATCGCCCACCGCGGCCCCGACGACGAGGGCTACCACGTCGACGCGCCCGCCGGCCTCGCGATGCGCCGCCTGGCCATCATCGACCTGAACACCGGCCACCAGCCGATCTCGTACGCCGACGAGTCCTTGTGGGTCGTCCTCAACGGCGAGATCTACAACTACCTGGAGCTGCGCGCCGAGCTCGAGGCGAAGGGGCATCGCTTCAAGACGAAGTCCGACACCGAGGTCGTCCTCGCGCTGTACAAGGATCTCGGGGCGGGATGCGTGGACAAGCTGCGGGGCATGTTCGCCTTCGCGGTTTGGGATAAGACGAAAAAGAAGCTGTTCATCGCGCGCGACCGCATCGGCAAGAAGCCGCTGTGCTACGCGGTCCGCCCCGACGGGACCTTGCTGTTCGGCTCCGAGCTGCGCTGCCTGTTCGCGCTCGACCCGTCCCTGCCGCGCGACATCGACCCCGTCGCCGTCGACATGTTCCTCACGCTCCAGTACATCCCGTCGCCGCGCACGATCTACGCCTCGGCGCGCAAGCTCCCGCCGGCGCACACGCTGACGTGGGAGAACGGCAAAATATCAGTGGACCGCTATTGGGACCTGCCGCTCGGCCGGAAGCCCGTCACGGACGACTTCGAAGAGGCTAAGGAAATTCTCCGATCGACCCTAACGGAGGCCACGCGCCTGCGCATGATCGCCGACGTGCCGCTCGGCGCGTTCCTCTCCGGAGGCGTGGACTCCTCGATCATCGTGGCGCTGATGGCGGGCCTCTCCTCCAAGCCCGTGAAGACCTTCTCGATCGGCTTCGACGAGGAGAAGTTCTCCGAGCTCAAGTACGCCAAGCTCGTCGCCGACCGGTACAAGACCGACCATACCGAGTTCATCGTCAAGACCGAGATGGCCGACGTCCTGCCCAAGCTCGCCTGGCATTACGGCGAGCCCTACGCCGACGCCTCGGCCCTGCCCAGCTACTACGTCGCCCGCGAGACCCGCAAGTTCGTGACCGTCGCGCTCAACGGCGACGGCGGCGACGAGAACTTCGCCGGCTACATCCGCTACTTCGCGATGAAGGCCGCGCGCCTGACCGACGCCTTGCCCGGCCCCATATTAGGCATTCTGCGCGCAAGCGCGGAATGCCTGCCGGAGCACGACGCGCCGCTCGGCAACGTCTGGCGCGCCAAGCGCTTCCTGCGCTCGATCCTGTCGGCCGACCTTCCGGGACGGCACCTCAAGATGGTCGGCTTCTTCTCCGAGGACGACAAGCCCGCGCTGTACAGCGAGGCCTTCAAGAAGCGCCTGGGCTCCTCTCTCGGCGAGGCCCTGCGCTACATCCGCGCGGCCTTCGCCGAGTGCGAGGGCGAGGACTTCGTCAACCGCATGCTCGCCGTCGACTTCAAGACCTATCTTCCCGAGTGCCTGATGGCGAAGGTCGACGTCGCGACGATGGCCTGCTCGCTCGAAGGGCGCTCGCCGCTGCTCGACCACGTCTTCGTGGAGACCGCGTTCCGCATGCCCGGGGACTGGAAGCTCAAGGGGCTGCGCGGCCACAAATACATCATGAAGGAAGCCTTCAAGGACCTCCTCCCCGACGAGATCCTCGGTCGCCCGAAAATGGGCTTCGGCATACCGCTCGGCGCCTGGTTCCGCGGCGGCCTCAAGGGCTTCTGGGAGGAGAACGTGCTCTCGCCGCGGGCCCTGTCGCGCGGCTACTTCAACGAGGCGACCTTGCGCGGCCTGTGGGCCGAGCACCAGGGCGGCAAGCGCGACCACGGCTACCGCCTGTGGGCGCTGCTGATGCTCGAGCTGTTCCATCGCCACGCCGACGAGGCTCTTCCCGCTCCGGCCGTTTCCGCGCGCTGATGTACTGCCCCGCGTGCGGCGTGCGCGCGCGGGAAGGCGCTCTCGCCTGCGCGAGCTGCGCGATCATCTTCTCGAAGTGGAAGCCCAAGGCCCCCGCGTCCGCGCCCGCCTCCGCGGTCGTGAAGCTCGACGCCCCCTACGTCCGTTCGCCGGCCGCGTGGGGGGCCTGCGTCGCGGTCGCCGTGATCCTTTTCGCCCTGCGCGAGCACTTCCGCGGCGCCTTATTCCTCCTCGACTTCGTCTCCCTCGCCGTGCACGAGGCGGGGCACGTCGTCTTCGGCCTGCTCGGCGGCCGGTTCCTGATGATGGCGGGGGGGACCTTGCTCCAGCTCATCATGCCGCTGGCCTTCGTCGTCGATTTCCGCCGCCGCGGCCAGCCGCGCTCGTCGGACGCCTGCCTCGCCTGGGTCGGCCAGAATCTTCTGCACGTCGGGCGCTACGCGGCCGACGCGCGCGCCCAGCGCCTGCCGCTCGTCGGCGGCGGCGAGCACGACTGGACCTACCTGCTCGAGACCGTCGGCCTTCTCGCGCGCGACGCGGCGGTCGGCCGGGCCTTCGACTTCGCGGGGTGCCTGCTCATCGCGTGGGCCGGCGTCTCGATCTGGGACCGGACCCGCTCGCGGCGAAGTTCTCGAGGCCTGATCCTTGCCGCGTTCTTCTTGACGCCGGTCGCCGTCGACGCCGCGCCGGCGCCTGAGAAGGCCGTGGTTCGCGTCATGACCCGGATGCGGGCCTCCCTGCGTTACCGGCCCGAGGCTCCGGCTCCGAGGGGGGCGCACGAATGGGACGCCCGGCGCGTGCTGGAGGCCGGCACCGTCAACGGCTGCGTCGAGTCCGCCAAGGCGTTCTTCGCGCTTTTCCGCGCGGAATGCCCGTCGTGCCGGGCCCTGTACCTCGACTCCTTCAACGCGGCCGGCGAGGGGGGCCACGCGGTGGTGCAGGTGACGGGCTCCGACGGCGCGGACTTCATCGTGGACGCGGCGTCCTTCGAGCGCCTGCCGGGGCGCGTCGGGCTCGACGGGGCCGCGCTCGCGGCGGCCGTCGACATCCGCCCGGACAAAAAGGGGAAGATCGTCCAGGTCAAGGACCGCGGCGACGCCTTTCTGGAAAAGGCGGACGGCGGATACCGCATGACCGTCTACCCTCCGGGCGAGGTTTTCGACGGTAAGGCCGTCTCCCGGAGCTCGTTTACGACCTTGGCCGGGCTCGAGGGGGCGCTGGCGGATTTTTCCGCCGCGGCCCCCGTCGATTTCGCCTGGCTGCGCGACCGCGGCCTCATCCTTCCGTTCGCCGACGCCGGGAAGACGGCCTTCGTGTACTCCAATCCCGGAGGCGGCCTGGCCCGCTACGTGATCTACGGGCGGTTTCCGGCCTTGCCGGAGCCCGACGACGCGGAGAAGCGGGAGCCCGCGGCCCGCGAGCGCCACGCCCGGACCGGCGGGCTCTAGCCGAGCTTGAGGGCGGACAGGATCAGCTGGACGCCGATCGCCGCCAGGAGCAGGCCCATCAGGCGGGTGATGATGTTGAGGATCGTGGGCGACAGCTTCTTGGCGCTGTCGGCGGCGACGGTCAGGACCCAGTAGCTGATCAGGCCGACCAGGGCGATCGAGAGGAAAACGAGCGCCTTCTGGGGCAGATCCGCGGCGCGGCCGACCTGGACGATCGAGGTGGTGATGGCGCCGGGGCCGGCCAGGAGGGGGACCGCCAGCGGCGTGATCGCGATGTCGTCCTTGCTCATGCCCTCGGCGAACTCCTCGGGGGTTTCGCGCATCGGCGACTTCTGGGCGCGGATCATGTCCAAGGAGGACAGCAGGAGGACCAGGCCCCCGGCGATCTGGAAGGCGGCCAAGGTGATGCCGAAGAGCTTGAAGATCGCCGGCCCGAGGAGGCCGAAGGCGCACATGACGCCCGCGCAGGTGATGCAGGCGGTGCGCGCCATGCGCCGGCGCTGCTCGGCGCTGTCGTTGGCCGTCAGCGCGAGGAAGGTCGGGACCGCCGCGAAGGGGTCCACGATCGCGAAGAGCGAGCCGAAGGTCAGGAACGCGTATTCCATCATGACGGCGATATTTTAGCTTTTCCGTCCCGGCCGGTTCCTTGCTCCCGGTCAAATACCCTTAAATTTCCTACAATTGACGCCAATGGACCGTGAAATCGGCGTCGGCGGTTTCGCCGTCAGCCCGCTGGCC
This sequence comes from Elusimicrobiota bacterium, assembly GCA_023700845.1. Lineage (GTDB taxonomy): Bacteria > Elusimicrobiota > Elusimicrobia > UBA1565 > UBA9628 > GWA2-66-18. The sequence continues at coordinate 13,960 of JAMPYD010000012.1, forward strand.
CGCCGCTACGTCAACGAGGTGCTGGACTCCAACCGCCTGTCCTACGGCCCGTTCCACCGCCGTTTCGAGGCCGCCTTCGCCGCGGAGCACGACTCCAAGCACTCCGTGTTCTGCAACTCGGGCACCAGCGCGCTCCAGATCGCCCTGCAGGCCCTCAAGGAAAAGCACGGCTGGGCCGACGGCGACGAGGTCATCGTCCCGTCGGTGACCTTCATCGCGACCTCGAACATCGTCCTGCACAACCGCATGGTCCCGGTGTTCGCCGACGTGGACCCTCGCACCTACACGCTCGACCCCGCCAAGTTCGAGGCGGCGATCACCCCCAAGACGCGGGCGGTCATCCCGGTCCATCTTCTGGGATTGCCCGCCGACATGGACCCGATCTCGGCGATCGCGCGCAAGCGCGGTCTTTCTATCATAGAGGACTCCGCAGAGACCATGTTCGCCAAGTACAACGGCCGCAAGGTGGGCTCTCTCGGCGACATCGGCTGCTTCTCGACCTATATCGCCCATTACATCGTGACCGGCGTCGGCGGCCTGGCCACGACGAGCGACCCGGACCTGGCGGTGCGCCTGCGCAGCTTGATGAACCACGGCCGCGACTCGATTTATCTCTCCATCGACGACGACCGGGGCGCGACCGGGGCGAAGCTGCACGAGATCGTGGCCAAGCGCTTCCAGTTCGTCTCGGTCGGCCACAGCTACCGCGCCACCGAGCTCGAGGCGGCCCTCGGCCTGGCCCAGCTCGAGGAGAAGGACGGCATCGTCGCCGCGCGCACCGGCCTGGCCGCGCGCCTGAGCGCCGGCCTCAAGGAGTTCGAGGACCGCCTCCAGCTCCCCTACTGCCCGCCCGGCCGCGACCACACCTTCATGCTTTACGGCCTCGTGCTCAAGAACGAGGACAAGGCGCCTCTGGTGAACTTCCTCGAGGACCGCGGCGTCGAGACGCGGGACATGCTGCCGCTGCTGAACCAGCCCGTGTACAAGAAGCTGTTCGGGGATCTCGAGTCGAAGCACCCCGTCGCCAAACACCTCAACCGCTCCGCGTTCTACATCGGCTGCCATCAGTACATGACCGAGAAGGACGCCGATTACGTGATCGAGCGGTTCCGCGAATATTTCAGGTCGCGTTGAGATGATGAAGGTCTCGGTCGTCATCGATAACCACAACTACGGGCGCTTTCTCAGAGAGACGCTCGACTCGGTTCTGGCGCAAGTCCTCGACGACGCTGCCGTAGACATCGTCGTCGTTGATGACGGCTCGACCGACG
>JAMPYD010000013.1 GCA_023700845.1 Elusimicrobiota bacterium
CCGTAGGGGCAGGCGGGCGAGGTCAGGCTCATGCGCACCTTCACCGAGCGGCCCTTGGGCGACTCGCCGAACTCGGCGCCGTAGACGAGGCCGAGGTCGACGATGCTGATGTGGATCTCCGGGTCGACGACGGGCTTGAGCGCCTCGCCGACCTGCTTGAACGTCGCTTCCGCCGCGGTATCGGTCTTGGTCATGACTTGGCCGCCTCGAACCCCTGCATCACGGTGTTCCAGCCCAAGGTCGCGCACTTGACCCGCAGAGGGAACTTGCGCACGCCCTCCAGGCTCGCGAGCTGCTCGAGCTCCGGCGGCAGGCCCGCCGCGTCGCCGTTCTCGAGCATCAGCTTCTTGAACGCGGCCACGAGCGCCTTCGCCTTCCCGATGTCCGCGCCCTCGAGGGCCTCGGCCATCATCGCCGCGCTCGCCTGGCTGATCACGCAGCCGTGGCCGGCGTAGCGGAGCTTCGCCACCTTGCCGTCCTTCAGCACGGCGGTGATCTCGAGCTCGTCGCCGCAGACCGGGTTGATGCCGTGGGCGCGCACGTCCGCCGGGTCGCACTTGCCCTTGCGGGTCGAGGACCGGAAATAATCGAGGAGAACCTCGCGATAGAGGTCCTGAAGCTCCGCGTCGCCTTCCATCACCGCACCCCCGCTTTCGGTTTGACCCTGAAAAAGTCGAGGGTGCGCTTGAGCGCCCGCGCGAACGCCTCGACATCCGACTCGTCATTATAGAGATAAAAGCTCGCCCGCGCCGTACCGCCGCACTGCAGCTTGTGCATCAGGGGCTGGCAGCAGTGGTGGCCGACGCGCACCGCCACGCCTTCCAGGTCGAAGGCCGTGCCCACGTCGTGCGGGTGCAGGCCGGGCACGTTGAAGGACACAACGCCCGAGCGCTTCGCCGGATCGGTCGGCCCGAGGACGGTCATGCCTTCCGCCTGGAGGACCGCGCGCGCCTTCTCGGCGAGCGCGTGCTCGTGCGCGGAGACGTTCTCGAGGCCGACGGCCGTCAGGTAGTCGAGCGCCGGGCCGAAGGCGGCCTGGTCGGCGTAGTTGGGCGTGCCCGCCTCGAACTTGTAAGGGAGGGCGTTCCACGTGGACTTCTCGAGCGTGACGCGGGAGATCATGTCGCCGCCGCCGAGGAAAGGGTCCATCGCCTCGAGCAGCTCCTCGCGGCCCCACAGCACGCCGATGCCGGTCGGGCCCAGCATCTTGTGGGCGGAGAAGGAGACGAAGTCCGCGCCCCAGGCCTTGAGGTCCATCGTCTTGTGCGGGGCCCACTGGCAGGCGTCCACGGACACCACCGCGCCGGCGGCCTTGCCGAGCTTGATGAGTTCAATGACCGGGTTGACCGTTCCAATGGCGTTCGACAGGGCCGTGAAGGTGAAGAGCTTCGGCCCTTCGGCCAGCATCGCTTTCACCTTGGCCGGGTCGAGCGTCCCGTCGGGCTCGACCGGCACGAACTTGAGGACGATGCCCCGCTCCGCCGCCAGCAGTTGCCACGGCACGATGTTGGAGTGGTGCTCCATCTCGGTGGACAGCACGACGTCCCCGGCCTTCAGGAACTTGCGGGCCCAGGCGTGCGCGATCAGATTGAGCGATTCGGTCGCGTTGCGGGTGAAGATCAAGGTCTCGGGCTTCGGCGCGCCGACGAAGGCCGCGAGCTTGGTGCGGGCCGCCTCGGCCATGTTGGTGGATTCTTCCGAGAGGGAGTGCACGCCGCGATGGACGTTGGCGTTGTGGTTCTCGTAGAAGTTCTTGAGGAAGTCGATGACCTGCCGCGGCTTCTGCGTGGTCGCCGCGTTGTCGAGGTAGGCCAGGGGCTTGCCGCGCACGAGGCGCTTGAGGATCGGGAAGTCTTCGCGCAGCTTCTTCGCGTCGAGAGCGGCCATGTCAGCGGTTCTCCTCGGGCATGCGCCCGTGCAGCGCGTCGGCGAGCGCCGCCTTCAGCGGCTCGAGGGCGATCCGGTCGATCATCTCCGAGCCGAAGGCGTAGACGAGCAGGCGGCGGGCCTCGTCGGCGCCGATGCCGCGGGACTGGAGGTAGAACAGCGCCTCGAGCGACATCTGGCCCACGGCCCCGCCGTGCTTGCAGGAGACGTCGTCCGCGAGGATCTTGAACTCGGGGTTGGTGTTGACGCGGGCGTCCTCGGAGAGCAGGAGGTTCTTGTTGTAGACCTGGGCGTCGGTCTTCTGGGCGCCGGGCTTGACCGAGATGAGGCCGTCGAAGACGAAGCGCGCCTTGTCGTCGATGACGGCTTTATACAGCGCGCGAGTGGTGCCGCCCACCGCGATGTGCTCCACGAGCGCGTGGTGGTCGGCGAGCTCGGAGCCGCCGAGAAGGGCCAGGCCGTTGAGGGTGCACTCGGCGCCCTCGCCTTCGATGCGCACGCGCAGGTCCTCGCGCGCGAACAGGCCGCCGAGGTTCATCGCGTGGGACTCGTAGCGGGCGCGGGAGGCGAGAGACACCTCGAGCCCGAGCGTGAGGCGGCCCTGGGTCCCCTCGCGGACGACGCGGTGATGGCGCAGGAACGCGCCCTCGCCGAGGACGACCTGCGCGCGGACGTTCTTCCAGGACGGGGCGGAGCCGAAGGACAACGTCTCCTCCACCAGCTCCGCCGAGGCGCCGGCCTCGAGCACGACGATCACCCGCGCCTGCGAAGACTCGGCGGCGGACGACGCCTCGGAGATATGGACGAGGTGGATGGGCCGGTCGGCGCGCGCGTGGCGCGCGACGCGGACGACGAAGCCGTCGCGCGCGGCGGAGGCGGCCTGGGCCAGCGGCATGTCGGCCGGGGCGGGCCGCCGCAGGAGCTCGTCGAGGCCGGAGGCCTCGGACAGGGGCTCGACCGTCACGCCGGCGGGAAGCTTGAGCACCGCGTGCTTGGGCTCCCAGCGTCCGTTGACGAGCGCGGCCCGGTGGAAGCCGACGGGGCACAGCACGCGCCCGCCGAGCGGCTCGAGGCGCGCCGGGACGCCGGCGGGCTTGAAGTCCGGGCCGGTGAGGGCCGCGGCGGGGGTGTGGCGCCAGCCTTCCTTCTGGGCGGCGAGGGCTTCGGCGATCACGCGGCCACCTTGGGCACGGAGCCGGAATCCTCGATCCAGCCGTAGCCCTTCTTCTCGAGCTCGAGCGCGAGCTCCTTGCCGCCGGACTTGATGATCCGGCCGCCGGACAGCACGTGGACGAAGTCGGGGACGATGTAGTCGAGCAGGCGCTGATAGTGCGTGACCACGACGAAGGCGCGCTTCGGGTCGCGCATCCTGTTGACGCCGCCGGCGACGACCTTGAGCGCGTCGATGTCGAGGCCGGAGTCCGTCTCGTCGAGCAAAGCGAGCCTCGGCTCGAGGACGGCGAGCTGCAGCACCTCGTTGCGCTTCTTCTCGCCGCCCGAGAAGCCCTCGTTGACCGAGCGGTTCAGGAAAGCGGGGTCCATCTCGACGGACTTGGCCTTCTCCTTGACGAACTTCAGGAAGGCGCCCGCGTCCATCTCCGGCTCGCCGCGGTGCTTGCGCATCGCGTTGTAGGCGGCCTTGAGGAAGTACTTGTTCGACACGCCGGGGATCTCGACGGGGTACTGGAACGCGAGGAACACGCCCTCGCGCGCGCGGATCTCGGGCTCCATGGCCAGGAGGTCCTTGCCCTCGTACTCGGCCGAGCCTTCGGTGACCGTGTAGCCGGGGCGCCCGGCGAGGATGTAGGACAAGGTCGACTTGCCGGAGCCGTTCGGCCCCATGATCGCGTGGACCTCGCCGGCCTTGACCGACAGGCTCAGGCCCTTGAGGATGGCCTTCTCGCCGACTTTCGCGTGGAGATTGGTGATTTTCAGCATTGGGGTTCCTTTAGCCGACGCTCCCTTCGAGGGAGATGTTCATGAGTTTGTGCGCCTCGACGGCGAATTCGAGAGGGAGCTCGTTGAAGACCTGCTTGCAGAAGCCGTTGACGATCATCCCGACCGCGTCCTCGGCCGACAGGCCGCGCTGGCGCAGGTAGAACAGCTGGTCCTCGCCGATTTTCGAGGTCGAGGCCTCGTGCTCGAGCGTCGCCGAGGTGTTGCCGACCTCGATGTAAGGGAAGGTGTGCGCGCCGCACTTGTCGCCGAGCAGCAGGCTGTCGCACTGGGAGTAGTTCCTGGCGCCCTGGGCCGACTTGGCGATGCGCACTTGGCCGCGGTAGGTGTTCTGGCCGTGGCCGGCCGAGATTCCCTTGGAGATGATGGTCGATTTCGTGTTCTTGCCGATGTGGATCATCTTCGTGCCCGTGTCGGCCTGCTGGTAATGGTTGGCCAGCGCGACGGAGTAGAACTCGCCGACGGACTCGTCGCCGAGCAGGATGCACGAGGGATACTTCCAGGTGATCGCCGAGCCCGTCTCCACCTGCGTCCAGGAGATCTTCGAGCGCGCGCCCGCGCATTTGCCGCGCTTGGTCACGAAGTTGTAGATGCCGCCCTTGCCGTTCTTGTCGCCCGGGTACCAGTTCTGAATGGTCGAGTACTTGATCGACGCGTCGTCGTGCGCCACGAGCTCGACGACGGCCGCGTGGAGCTGGTTCTCGTCGCGCATCGGCGCAGTGCAGCCCTCGAGATAGCTGACCTGCGCGCCCTCGTCGGCCACGATCAAGGTGCGCTCGAACTGGCCGGTGTCCTTGGCGTTGATCCGGAAGTAGGTCGAGAGCTCCATCGGGCATTTCACGCCCTTCGGGATGTAGCAGAACGACCCGTCGGAGAAGACGGCCGAGTTGAGCGTCGCGAAGAAATTGTCGGTGTAAGGCACGACGGAGCCGAGGTACTTCTCGATCAGCGCCGGGTGCTCCTTGACCGCGTCGGAGAACGAGCAGAAAATGACGCCCGCCTCGGCGAGGGTCTTGCGGAACGTCGTCGCCACCGAAACGCTGTCGAACACCGCGTCGACCGCCACGTTGGAGAGCATCTTCTGCTCCTCGAGCGGGATGCCGAGCTTGTCGAAGGTGGCGCGGATCTCGGGGTCCACCTCGTCGAGCGAATTCAGCTTCTTCTTGGCCTTGGGCGCCGAGTAGTAGATGACGTTCTGATAGTCGATCTTGGGGTAATGGACCTCGGCCCAGGACGGCTCGGTCATGCCCAGCCAATGCTTGAAGGCCTTGAGGCGCCACTCGAGCATGAAGGCGGGCTCTTCCTTCTTTTTGGAGATCAGGCGGACCGTGTCCTCGCTGAGCCCGCGCGGGACCTGATCGGTCTCGATGTCCGATTTAAAGCCGTATTTGTACTCGCGTTCGGCGAGTTCCTTCAAATCCTGGTTGGCCACAGTTGCAGTGTACCATTCCTGACCATTTTAGTCAAGAATGCGCTGGACGGACACGTCTCTTCCTGTTATAACCAATTAATGACCACCGTTCCCTGCCCCCGGTGCGGAATGCCCGTGGGGCTCGACCAGGAGATTTGCTCTCACTGCCGGACCCCCCGAGACGACATGGAGATGGAGGAGGGGCGCGCGCTCGTCCGCAATGAGGAGGCCCGGCTCAAGCGCCGCCCCAAGATCATCGCCGCCGGCGCCGCCGCCGCGGTCCTCCTGACCGTCGCCTGGCTCCTGCGCGGCCTCGTGCTGGGCCCCATCCTCGTCGCCTGGAGCGATTTCCAAATCGAGGTCGAGAAGACCCGTCAGCCGGACCATTGGGTCAAGAAGCCGGTCTATCCGTCGGCCGCGATCCCGCTCCCCCCGTCCGCCCCGGCTCCGGTGGCCGTTTCCTCTTTCGTCTACCTCAACGCCGGCGCCCCCGGAACCACGCAGGCCGCGCACGCCGCGCCGCCGCCGCCGGCCCCGGCGCCCGCCGCGCCGCGCGAGGCTCAGCCCGCGATTCTTCCCCCTCCCGCGCCCGCGTTTCCGGCCAAATCCAAGGATCCGCCGTCGCCGGGAGAAATATACATTCAGGGGCTGGTGTACGACCTCAGGACCAACGCTCCGGTCAAGAACGTGACCGTCAGGTTCGAGCAGCCGCGCGGCGGCTCGCGCTGGGAGGCGCTGACGAACGAGGACGGCCGTTACTGGGTGAGCATTTTCAAAGACTCGCCCGAGGACCTGGTCGTGACGATCGAGGCGCCGGGATACCGCAAAGGCCTGCTCGAGGACAAGGATCCCCCCTACCGCGACCGGTCGCCTCCGGCCCGGGCGTCGATCATGGCGGAAACCGTCGACAGCGATCTCGATCCGGTGCCGCTGCGATACAGGGACGGAGAGCAGATCATCGATCTCGATCTCGTCCTCGTTCCCGAGGTGAAAAAATAGCATGGCCGATCAGGATTCCCTGCCTTGCCCCGGCTGCCACACGCTCCTGCCGCCCGAGGCGACGGGCTGCCAGATCTGCATGCGCCCGCGCACGCGTCAGGAGATCATGCGCGGCTACGCCAAGATCCGCGCCGAAAAGGAGCGCAAGCGGCGCCGCCCGTTCCTGATCCTGGCCGCGGTCCTCGTGTTGGGCGGAGGCGGCAAGCTCTTCATGACGTACGGCGGCGCGCTGAAGGCCGCGGCCGCGTCGGCGGGCGGAGCCATCGTCCGCTGGAGCGACGACATGCGCAACCCCTCGAATTACGCCATGAAGCAGGCTCCGGCGGAGCCGCCGAAGGCCGAGGCGCCGGCCAAGCCGGGAGGCCCGGTCGCCCCCGAAAGCGCGATGCGCGCCCAGCTTTTCCCCGACGCCGCCGCGCCGGAGGCGCCGGCCGCCGCCGCTCCGGCCAAGGCTCCCGCCGCGGCCGCCCCGAAGCCGCTCGCCGCGGGCGAATGGCGCGTGACGGGAACGGTCTTCGACCTGGCGACCCTCAAGCCGGTCCGGGGCGCGGAGATTTCGTTCGAGCGCGACGGGCACGAGCCCCGAGCCGCGACCTCCGGCGAGGACGGGTCCTACGAGGCGGATCTCCCCAAGGGAGAAGGCTGGACCGTGCAGATGATCGCCTCCGACCATCGCCGCGGCCAGATCCTCGATCTCGACCCGTCCTACCGGATCCGCGACGCCGACGAGCGCCGGGCCGTCTTCGCGAACATCACCGACGGGGATCTCATCCCCGCCCCGGTCGGCTGGAAGCGCTCGCGCTCGAAGGTGGTCCTGGACCTGTTCGCCGTTCCGCATCACTGGTGGGCGCCCCCCTCTCAGCCCTGACGCCCGTCCGCGGGATTTGGTATTTTCTCCCGATGCCCAAATCCCTGCTCCTCCTGGCGGTCCTCTGCGCCGCCCTCCCGCGCCCCGCCCGCGCTGTCGCCTCGACGCAGACCTACGCCTCGGTCGCCTCGTTTCGCGGGGTCCACTTCACGGGCTGGGCCGCCGGCTCGTCCAAGGCCCGCCGCCGCTTCATCGACGGCATGAAAAGCGGCGGCTTCAACGCCGTCGTCATCGCGCTCAAGGATTACGACGGCCACGTGTTCGTGCGCGACGTGCCGCTCGCCGCGAGGACGGGGGCGTTCACGAACGCGATCCCCGACCTGCCCGGCGCGGTCAAGGACTTCGAGGACGCCGGCATCTACACGATCGCGCGCATCGCGATCTTCAAGGACGACCACCTCGCGCGCGCGCGGCCCGACCTCGCCGTGCATTTCCCCGACGGGCGCATCTGGACCAACGACAAAGGCACCGCCTGGGTGGACCCGTACAAGAAGGAGGTCTGGGACTACGCGATCGACATCGCCTCGCGCGCGGCCGCCGCGGGCTTCGACGAGATCCAGTACGACTACATCCGCTTCCCCTCCGACGGCAAGACCCGCCAGTGCCGCTACGCGCGCGCGGACCACTCGCCCGCGACGGCGGCCGCGGCCCTGCGCGAGTTCCTGACGCTCGCCGGAGCGCGCCTGCGGCCCCTCGGCGTCAAGCTCTCCATCGACACCTTCGGCCTGACCACGAGCGTGGACGACGGCATGGGCATCGGCCAGACCATGGAGCGGATGGCCGACCTCGTCGACTACGTCTCGCCGATGATGTACCCCTCGCACTACGCCCGCGGCGAGTACGGCCTCAAGAACCCGAACCACGCGCCCTACGAGACGATCTCCTACGGCGTCAGGGACGCGCTCGCGCGCCTCGGCCCCCGCGGCGCGGCGATGCGGCCCTACCTGCAGGACTTCTCGATGGGCGCGCGCTACACCCCCGCGCACGTGCGGTCGCAGATTCTCGCCGCCGAGGAGCTCGGCGTCCGGGGCTGGATCCTCTGGAACGCCCAGAACCGGTACTCGTGGTCGGCGACCCAGGCCGGCCCCGTCCTCAAGCTCCCCCCCTCGCCGCCCAAGCCGCCGAAGACTCCGAAGAAGAAGCCCGTCCCCGCCGCGGCGCCCGAGGCGCCGGAGCCCACGCCGGACACCCTGGAGAAGCCATGATCACCCTCGCGCCCTGGATCCTCGCCGTCGCCCTCGCCGCGCCCGCCGCCGCGAAGACGAAGGCCCCGGCCTCGCTGGCCCCGTCGATTCCCGCCGTGCAGGAGACCCCGCGCCCCGAGGACCCGCTGGGCGTTTCGATCCACCGGCTGCCCAACGGCCTGACCGTCTACCTGAGCCCGAACAAGGGCGAGCCCCGCGTGGCGGTGAACATCGCCGTGCGCGCCGGCTCCAAAAACGACCCGGCCGACAGCACGGGCATGGCTCATTACCTCGAGCACATGCTGTTCAAGGGCAGCGGGCGGCTCGGTACGCTCGACTACGAGAAGGAGCGGCCCCACCTCGAGCGCATCCGCGCGCTGTACGAGGACCTGTTCAAGACCAAGGACGAGGCCGGCCGCGCCCGGATCTACAAGGCGATCGACGCCGCGAACGTCGCGGCCTCCTCGAGCGCCGTGCCCAACGAGTACGACCGCTTCTACCGGAGCATCGGCGTCGAGGGCGTCAACGCGTACACCTCCGACGAGCAGACCGTCTACGTCATGAGCCTCCCCGCCAACCGCCTCGAGGCCTGGGCCAAGGTCGAGTCCGACCGCTTCAAGGCCCCGGTCTTCCGCCTGTTCCAGACCGAGATCGAGACCGTCTACGAGGAAAAGAACCGGGCGATGGACAACGCCGAACGCATCCTCAGCGACGAGCTCAAGAGCCGCATGTACAAGAAGCACCCCTACGGCCAGCAGACGACCCTCGGCAGCATCGAGCACCTGAAGAACCCCTCGCTGGTGAAGATGTACGCGTTCTACGACCGCTGGTACGTCCCCAACAACATGGCGATCATCATGTCCGGAGACTTCGACCGGCAGAAGACGCTCGAGCTCGTCAAAGCTCATTTCGGCTCGTGGACCCCGCGCCCCTTGCCCGAGCTGCCGAAATGGGAGATGCCCCGGCCCAAGGGGACGGAGAAGTACGAGGTCAAGTACGAGGCCGAGCAGAAGGTCGCGCTCGCCTGGATGACCGTGCCCCATTCCCACCCCGACTCCGACGCCCTGACGGTCATGGACATGATCGTCGACAACGACGCGGCCGGAATCCTGAACCTGCGCCTCAACCAGGCGCAGAAGGTCAAGGCCTCGGGCACGGGCTCGTCGATGCGCAACGACGGCGGCGCGTGGACCGCCTGGGCCCTGCCCAAGAAAGGCCAGACCCCGGAGGAGGCCGAGGCGCTCCTGCTCGAGGCGATCGAGGCCCTCAAGGCCGGCGATTTCAGCGAGGAGGACGTCGCCGCCGTCATCACCAACTTCGAGCTCGGCGAGAAGGCCCGCCTCGAGTCCAACGAATCCCGCGTCCGCCTGATGACCGGCTCGTTCGTCTCCCTGGAGCCGTGGGAGCGCACGCTCACCGACCTCGACCGCGCCCGGAAGGTCACGAAGGCCGACGTCGTGCGCGTCGCGAACAAATACCTGGGCGCCGACCGGATCGCCGTCTACCGCCGCGACGCGAAGGCCGACGTGCCGAAGATCGCCAAGCCCTCCTTCACGCGCGTCGCGATCGACCCCTCGCGCGAGTCGGCGTTCATGAAGGACCTCCTCGCGATCCCGGCCCCGCCGCTCGACCCGCGCTGGCTCGTCTCCGGCCGGGACTATCAGATCACGCCCATCGAGGGCGGACGCCTGTACTCGGCGAAGAACCCCTACAACGACCTGTTCACGCTCTCGTTCTACTACGAGCGCGGCACGCGCACCGAGCGCGAGCTGTGCGCCGCCGTCGACCTGCTCACCTTGGCCGGCGCCGGGCCCCTGTCCGCCGACGAGTTCAAGAAGAAGCTGTTCTCCATGGGCACGTCCCTGTCCTACTCCTGCGGCGAGCAGCACACGACGATCCACCTCACGGGGCTGGACCGGAATCTCTGGCCGTCGCTCGAGCTCATGGCCCAGCGCTTCGACTGGCCGGCGATCGAGCCCGGGACCCTGCAGAAGATGATCGACGTCGAGCTCGGCGCCCGCGAGGACGAGAAGAAGGACCCCGGCTCGGTGCACTACGCGCTCGGCCAGCTCGCGTCCCGCGGCCGCGACAGCAGCGTGCTCAAGCGCCTGACGAACGCCGAGTTCAAGGCCCTCAGCGAGCCGCGGCTCAAGGCCCTCATCCGCGACTTCATGCTGTACCCCGCGCGCGTCGCCTACGTCGGCAACCGTTCCCCGCGCGAGATCGGCAAGCTCCTCGACACGGGCCGCCGGCTCCGCCCGGCGCCCGCCCGCGCCCCGTTCAAGCTCCTGCGCCCGTCGGCGCCGCGCGTGCTGTTCACGCACCGCGACATGGTCCAGGCCCAGGTCGGCCTGTTCACCGCCGACGAGACCTACGACCCCGAGCACGTCGTCGACTACGAGTTCTACGCCCAGTACATGGGCGGCGACATGAGCGCGGTGATCTTCCAGGAGGTCCGGGAGTCGCGCGCGCTGGCCTACTCCGCGCACGGCGGGCACACCGTCGTCTCCGAGAAGGGAGACGACACCCAGCTCTGGGGCCGCGTCGGCTGCCAGGCCGACAAGACCCCGGAGGCCGTGAAGCTCATGGTCGGCCTGTTCCAGGATTTCCCGGGCTCGGAGAAGCGCTTCCGCGAGACGGCGAAATCGATCGAGGAGTCCTACCGCACGAGCCCGGTCGCCTTCCGCTCCATTCCGGCGACCGTGATCGGGTGGGAGGACCAGGGGCTCACCGGCGGAGATCCCGGGCCGAAGCGCTTCGAGCGCGCGCTGAAGTACACCTTGCCGGAGCTTCAGGCCTTCGCCCAGCGCTTCAAGACGAAGCCGCTGAGCATCTGGATCCTCGGCCATCGCGACCGGGTGGGCCTCGACCAGCTCAAGACGCTCGGGGCGTTCGAGGAAAAGCCGCTCGACGCCCTGTTCCCTTACTGAGCGGTCTTGCCGGCCGCCTCGATCCGCTTCGTCGCGACGTCGAGGTCCTTCAGCAGCTTGGCGCGCTGATCGTCCGGCAGGCCGGAGACCTCCAGCTGGCGGCGGATGTCCGCCAGCTTGCCGTCGGCGTCGTCGGCCAGCTTGCCCGTCGCGGCCGAGCCGCCGCCTCCCTTCGCGCCCTTGATGTTGTACACCGGCCCCGCGGCGCGTCCCATCAGCTCGCTGCGGCTGGTCACGCCGTAGTGCACCGACGACGCGACCGCGCCGTCGCCGGCCGGAACCTCGAGCTTCGGCGCCGGAGCCTTCTTTCCGGGCAGCGCGGCTTTCTTGGCCTCGGCCGTGTTCTTCACGATCGCCTTGGCCGACGAGGCGCCGGCCTCGACGTCGAGATGGCGGGCGACGTCGAGCGCCGGCCCCTTCGCGCTCGGCGCCGCTTCGGGGGAGAGGGACGCGGCGGCGGAGGCGGCTGACGCGGCCGGGGAGGAGGCCTCGGCGGACGCTTCATCGGCCGCGGGCTCGTCCACGTCTCCGATCAGCGGGGCGGGCGAATGCGCGCGCCGCTCGCTGCGCACGGGAGCCTCCTGCGTCGACGGGCGCGGCATCGTGGAGCCGAGATCGATCGGCGCGGCCGCCGGGGCGGGAGCCGCCGTCGACTTCGCCTGCCGGGAGGACTGGAACATCAGGAGGCCGCCGCCGACGGCGGTGACGGCGACGAAGCCGATGAGGCCCGCTCCCAGAGCCTGAAAATTGGACTTGTTCTGCTCGCTCATGACATCCTCCCGCGACCTTCACAGTGTAGACCCGGCCGCGCCGGTATGCAAGAGGGGGCCGGGGATTTTCACCCGATTTTTACTGTGTTTACCGGGCTTTAATGCGCGGCGGCGGCGGGGGCGACCTTGGCGCGCAGGGCGGACAGGACCTCGTCTCCGGGAAAGCGGCGCAGGGCCGTCTCCGCGCACCGGGACGCCTCCTCGGCGCGGCCGAGGGCCGCCAAGGCGCGGATGCCGTTGACGTGGAACGAGCGCTCCTCCGGGTACTTCGCCAGGGCGCGCAGGCACAGCTCGGCGCACTCGTCCATGCGCCCGCAGCGGCCGTAGATCGCCGACAGGCCGACCCAGGCGTAGGCCTCGTGGCCGCGAGCCTCGAACCACTCGCACAGCGCCTCCGCCTCGCCGTACATCTCGAAGGCGAGCAAGGACGCGAACAGGTCCTCGAGATAGCGGCCGCCCTCGCCGCCGAGCGCCTGCAGGCGGCGCATCATCTGGAGAAAATGGCGGACGGGCACCCACGCGTGCTTCTCGCCGAGCGGCAGGCGCACCAGCCGCCGCAGGTCCTCGGGCGCGAATTTCCCCGCGTCGGGCATCAGCATCAGGACGGGATGATCCTCTCCGGGCAGCGGCTGAAGCTTGCCGAAGGACAGTCGCGCGCCGGCCGGGATCACGAGGCGCTCGAGCGGCAGCTCATAGCGCTTCTGCCCCTCGTCGGCGATGCGCCCCTCGGACAGCGTGCGCACCTCGGTCCAGGGAATCGACACGGACACGCCCGCGTCGAGAAAGAGCTTGATGCCGGCGAAGCGGCGGACGCCGCGCAGAAGGCCGAACACCTGGCCGGGCATGTGCCCCATCCACAGGAATTCCTTGCCCTTCGGCGTCTTCAGCTTGCGCGCCGCGACGAAATCCCGCACGCGGTCGCGCGCGGGGAACACGGGCACCCACACGCCGCCGAGCTCGGGGTCCTTGTCGGCCCAGACCGGGAAGGACGCGTCGGGCTTGGTGACGCGCCGCATCTCGCCTTCCGCCAGCGGCGTGTCGACGGTCAGCAAATAGGTTTCCGAGCGCAGCAGCTCCTTATAGAGGGCGGTGCGCGGAAGGCGCGGATTGAGGAACGCGCGACGCATGAGGTGCTCGAGATTTTCGACCATCTTAACCTCACTTTAACCCCGAATCCTCGGGCCGTCAAGGCCCAAATACGTCAGGGTTTTTTGGAGGAAGGGCCCTTCAGCGAGCGGTCCATGCCGGTCAGCGAGCACAGCGCGTCCGCGACGGCGCGGGGCAGCGCCTTGACGAGCGGAATGAGCTTGACCATCCCCGGCTCGCGGACGTACAGCCGGTCGGCCTTCACGGCGGCGACGATCTTGCCGGCGAGGGCGTCGGGCTTCAGCCAGGGCGTGAACAGCGGCGGGGTCGTGTCCGGGAACATCCCCGTGTCGATGAAGCTCGGGCAGACGATCGTCATGCCGACGCCCGTCGTCCCGCCGCGAAGGAGCTCCATGCGCAGCGACTCGGCGAACCCGACGACGGCGTGCTTGGACGCGCTGTAGACGGCCATCCCGGGAACGCCGAGAAGCCCCGCCGCCGAGGCGATCATGATCACGTGCCCGGAATTCCGCGCGATCATCCCGGGCACGAAGGCCTTGGCGCACCAGTAATACGAATTGATGTTCACATCCATTTGCCGTTCGATCTCTTCATCCGCCGTCGTTAGGAAGTCTCCGGGCGCGTGGACTCCGGCGTTATTATCCAGCAGGTCCACGCGACCGAATTCGCGCTCGACCTGCAGCGCTCCTTCACGCACCGCGGAAGGGTCCGTCACGTCCAATCCCCATCCTTTTGCCGTAAATCCGAGGTCGCGAAGCGACCTCGCTTTCGCTTCGACGCGTTCGCCGTTGAGGTCCCACAGCGCCACCTTCATCCCTTCCCGTCCGAGGGCGAGCGCGGTCGCATACCCGAGCCCCCCCGCCCCGCCGGTGATGACCGCCGTTTTGCCCTTCAGGTCGAGCATCGAATCTGTCCTCCGCCGCGCACGACGAACTTCTCGCAGGTCAGCCCCTCGAGCCCCACGGGCCCGCGCGCGTGCAGCTTCTGCGTGCTGATCCCCATCTCCGCCCCGAGGCCGAACTCCCCGCCGTCGGTGAAGCGGGTCGAGGCGTTCACATACACCGCCCCGGCGTCCACTTCCCTCAAGAATCTGTCCGCGCGCTTCTTGTCGCGGGTGACGATGGCCTCCGCGAGGCCGGAGCCGTGACGCGCGATGTGGTCGATCGCCTCGTCGATGGATGACACGATCCTCACCGACAGGATCAACGCCAGGTATTCCGTGTCCCAGTCGGCCGCCGTCGCCGCTTTGACGCCGGGGAGAATCCTCCTCGTTTCCGGGCAGCCCCTCAGCTCGACGCCCGCCCGCTTGAACTTCCCCGCCAAATCCGTTAAAAATCGTTTCGCGATCTTCTTATGAACGAGAAGCGTTTCCATGGCGTTGCACACGCCCGGCCGCTCGGCTTTCGCGTTGAGCGCGATCCGCTCGGCCATGACGAGATCCGCCTTCTCGTCGACGTAGGTATGGCAGAGGCCCTTGTCGTGCGCCAGCACCGGTATGAGCGACTCGTGCCGGACCGCCGTGGTCAGGTCCGCCCCGCCGCGCGGGATCACGAGGTCGATCAACGTGTCGAGCCGCAGAAGCCTTCTCACCGCCGCGCGGTCCGGGTCGTTGACGAATCCCACCGACCCCGGCGGAAGCCCCGCCTTCTTCAGGCCTTCACGCAAAGCCTCTGCGATCTCGTGATTCGTCTTGACCGTTTCCTTCCCGCCGCGAAGTATGGCCGCGTTCCCCGACTTGATGCACAATCCCGCCGCGTCCGCCGTCACTCCGGGCCGCGATTCATAAATGATGGCCACGACGCCGAGCGGCACCCGCATCTTGCGTATCACGAGGCCGTTGGGCCGTTTAGAAAATTCCGTTGTTCGTCCTACCGGATCGGGCAGCCCCGCGACATGTTCCAGGGCCCGCGCAATACCCTCAATCCGTCCGCCGTTCAAAGTCATCCGCTCGACAAAGGCGGCGCTCCGGGACGTCTTTCGCACCGCCGTGAGCTCCCTTCTGTTCGCCGTTAATATTTTTCGGGATCGTTTCCGCAGCGCCCGGGCCATCTCCAGCAAGGCGCGATTCTTGAAGATC
>JAMPYD010000392.1 GCA_023700845.1 Elusimicrobiota bacterium
AGCCAGGAGGCGAGCTCGTAGACGAGGCGCTTGGGCGCGTCGGCCAAGGGCGCCAGCGCGCCGCACATGTCGCCGTACAAGGTGCAGTAGCCGACCGCGAGCTCGGACTTATTGCCCGTGGTGAGGACGAAGCCGCGGTGGGCCTTGTTGGCGAGGCCCATCAGTATGACGCCGCGCGCGCGCGCCTGTAAATTCTGTTCGGCCAGGTCAGGAGTCCCCTTCCCCCATTTGTCGCCCAAGGTCGCGACCAAGGCGTCGTACACGCCCGCGATCGGCGCGGTGCGCAGCTCGATGCCGAGGTTCTTGGCCAAGGACTTCGCGTCGTCGAGGCTGCCTTGAGAGGAGTAGGAGGAGGGCATGGACGCGCCGACCACGCGGTGGGGCCCGAGGGCGCGCACGGCGAGCGCGGCGGCGACGGCGGAGTCGATGCCGCCGGAGAGGCCGATGAACGCGGTCTGCAGGCCGCACTTCGCGGCGAAGTCCTTGATGCCGAGCGTGAGGATCTCGCCGACCTGGCCGACGGAGGACGGCTCGGGCGCGATCGTCGCGCCTTCCCAGGTTTTCGTGTCGATGACGAGCAGGTCCTGGGCGGCGAAGGCGGCGCGGGCGCGGAGCTTGCCCTTGGCGTCGTAGGCGAGGCTGCCGCCGTCGAAGACGATCTCGTCGTTGCCGCCGACCGCGTTGCAGTAGAACAGGGGCTTCTTCAGGCGCTTGGCGTGCTCGGCGATGAGCTTCTTTCGCACCTCGGTCTTGCCGCGCAGGAACGGCGACGCGGAGAGGTTGAGGAGCAGATCGGCGCCGGCCTTGGCCTGGGCGGCGACGGGGTCGACGTCGTAGAGGCGGCGGGAGGTGGAAGGATCCTTCGCCCAGGCGTCCTCGCAGATCGTGACGCCGAGCTTGAGGCCCCCCCAGGAGATGGGCTTGTTGTCGGAGGCCGGCTCGAAGTAGCGGGCCTCGTCGAAGACGTCGTAGGTCGGAAGCAAGGTCTTGTGGCGGATCGCGACGACTTTCCCGTTGTGGAGGAGCGCGGCGGAGTTGCGCACGGGCTTGCCGATCTTGCTGTTCGAGCGGGAGACGAAGCCGACGAGAGCGGCGGTGCCGCGGACCTTCCGGGCGAGGGCGGCGAGGGCTTTTTCGTTGGCGGCGGCGAAGCCGGGCTCTTCCCAGAGGTCGAGGGCCGGGTAGCCGCCGAGGGTCTGCTCGGGGAAGACGGCGAGCGCGGCGCCCTGGCGGCAGGCCTCGTCGAGGGCGGAGAGGATTTTCTCCGAGTTGCCGCGCAGGTCGCCGACCGTGGTGTCGATCTGGGCGAGCGCGATCTTCACGCTAGGCTCCGGCCGCGTCGCACGTCGAGGCGAAGACCTGGCCCGCGCCCATGAAGGCGGCCTCGATGGCGGCCTCGCAGGATTCGCAGACGTCGCGGCCCGCGAGCTTGGCGACGGGGGCGATGCCCTCGATCGCCCAGGTCATCAGCTCGGCGGGGTCCTGATGGGTGGCCTCGGCGACGAGGGTCATCTGGCTGAGGATCGCGACGGCGGTGCGCGGAAGGTCTTTTTCGAGGAGGAGCATGCCCGACATGAGGCCGCGGCAGGTGGCGACGACGCTGTCGCGCGGGGACTGGCGGGCGGCGGTGCCGTTGACGGCTTTCGACACGATCTGGCGGGCGACGAGGCCCGCGCCGGCGGGGGCGTCCGCGATGCCGCGGAAACGCTCGACGACGATCTCCTTCGCGAGCTTCTCGAGGTTGAAATCGTCCATGAGCCCCGAGTATACCATCTCTTGCGCGGAGGGTGTCCGGGTGGTACACTGCCGCCAGATGAGACGACTCGCGTTGGCGCTCGCGGCGGGCGGCCTGGCGGCCTGCGCGTCGGTCCCCCCGCCCCAGCCCGCGTCTTTGGATCACGGCATTCTCATCGCGCGCGTGGGGACGGAAGGCGTCCTGTTCCATCGGTCCGTGAAGTGGGCCGACAAGGGGAGCATCTCGGAGGTCGACGACGCGGGCGAGCGCATACCGGGGCAGCGCGGCCTGTCGGGGCCCGGGCCGGACGGCTACGTGATCTTCTACAACCTGCCGCCGGGGCGGTTCGTCCTGCGCTCGGCGTCGTTCCGGGCGCGAGGGGCGCGGTATCAGGTTCAGCCCCCCCGGCCCGAGGAGAAGAAGCGGGCGGCGGTGCTGCCCCGCGGCGGCGCGGCGTATCTGGGGACGTACGTGTTCGACTCGCGCTGGCCGGAGTTCGGGGAATTGATGTGGAACGCGGCGCGCGTCGCCTTTCACTGGCTGACGCCGTTTTTGCGGAGGCCGCTGCTCACGCGGAACACCGGCCTGCCGACCTACGAGGCCGGCCGGGCCGAGGAGACGAAGGCCCTGCTCGCGGTGCGCGGGGCCCTGGCGGGGACGCAGTGGAGCCCCGTGATCGCCGCGCGCCTGCGCGAGCTGGGGGCGGCGGAGCCCCCGAAGCTCGCGGGCGTCCTGCGCTCCCGCCCGCTGCCGCTGCGGGAGGAGCCGATCCTGTCGTGGCGCGACACGCTCAAATGGGGCGAGCCGCGGCGGGCGCCCGGCGGCATCGCGTGGCGGCGGCCGGGCGGCGAGGCGCAGATCGCGGTGTTCCACACGACGGCGACCGCGCCGGGGTTCGCGGGCTACGAGGCGGCCGTCTCGGAGCTGAGGTCGGAGGCGGCGGCGAGCGTCGAGGACCGCGGCGGCGTCTATGAGGTGGCCGTCGGCACGCGGATCGGGGTCGCGGCGCGCGCGACGAAGTACCGCTATCCCGAGGGCGTGCTCGTCGGCAGCGAGACGATCGTGATCGTCACCGAGACGATCCTGGTTCCCGACGGCTACGGTATTTTCACGGCGCGGCTGAGGGCGCCGCGCGGGGAGTTCGAGTCGGTGCTGCCCGCCTACCGCGAGTTCCTGCAGCAGCTGGCGCTGGGGCCGCCGCCGCCGAAGGCCCCGCCGAAGACGGAAGAGGTGCTTCCCTTCGCCGGAGGCGCGCCGTGAGCGGGGCCGAGCGCCGGGACGGCGCGCGCCTGATCACGGAGCTCGGCGTCGTGCTGCGCCCGTCGAAGGGCGGCGAGCCGCTCGACGACCGGGCGACCGCGCACGACGTCTCGGGCAAGGGCTTCAAGCTCGAGACG
>JAMPYD010000393.1 GCA_023700845.1 Elusimicrobiota bacterium
CCGGCTCTTTCGAGCCGGCTTTTTTTCAAATTTGGTAGGGACAGGATTCGAACCTGTGTAGGCTATTGCCGCCGGTTTTACAGACCGGTGCTTTTGACCGCTCAGCCACCCTACCGTCCGTCAACGACGAGGGCATTATGCCAGTTTACCGTCCCCGTCGCAAGGACGCCGTCAACTCCGCCGAAGCGCGGCGATGCGGTCGGCCAGGGGCGGGTGCGTCGAGATCAGCGCCAGGAAGCCGCCGCGGCCGCCGGCGATCTTGAGCGTCGCGAAGGCCTCCTGCTCGTCGTGAGGCTCGAAGCGGCGCTGCAGGGCCTGCAGCGCGGCGATCATCTTCTCCCGGCCGCCGAGCTTGGCGCTGCCGGCGTCGGCGCGGAACTCCCGGTGGCGGGAGAACCAGGCGACGACGACCATGCCCAGCACGCCAAGCGCCATCTCGAGGGCGAACACCGTCATGCGGTCCATCCCGCGGCTGTCGCGGTCGGAGTTGCGGCTCAGCGCGAAGGCGATGACCCGGGCCAGGAACATGACGAAGGCGTTGACCACGCCCTGGACCAAGGTCATCGTGACCATGTCGCCGTTGGCGACGTGGGCGATCTCGTGGCCGAGGACGCCCTCGAGCTCGTCCTGGCTCATGCTGCGGAGCAGGCCGGTCGAGACCGCGACCAAGGCCCGGGACTTCGTCGGGCCCGTGGCGAAGGCGTTGGGCTCGGGGCTGTCGTAGATGCCGACCTCGGGCATCGCGGGCAGTCCGGCGCGCCGCGCGAGGGCGTGGACCGTCTCGACGAGCGGGCCGGAGCTCTGCAGCTGGACTCCCATGCTCCACTTCGCCATCACGCGCGACAGGGACAGCGAGACGAAGGCGCCGCCCATGCCCCAGACGAGGCAGAACGCCGCGAGGGAGCCGTAGTCGATTCCTCTCGCGCTCAGGTACGGCCCCACTCCCAGCACCGACAGCAGGACGGAGATGGTGAGGACGACCAGCAGGTTCACGGCCATGAACAGGAACACTCGTTTCATCCAGGTCATATGTTTTCTCAGCTCTCCTTTATTTTAGGAAATACGATCGAGGCGATCACGCCTCCCGCCAGGATCGACAGGACGACCAGAAGGATCCAGAGGTTGAAGTTGCCGCCGAGGACGGCCTTCAGCCACGCGTGCGCCATCATCTTGATCCCGACCAGGAGCAGCACCAAAGCCAGGGCGGTCTTCAGGTGGTGGAACTTGTCGATCATCCCCTCGAGCGCGAAGTACAGGCTGCGCAGGCCGAGGATCGCGAAGACGTTGCTCGTGAACACGAGGAACGGGTCGGTCGTGATCGCGAAGATCGCCGGGATGGAGTCCACCGCGAACACCAGGTCGGTGAACTCGACGACGATCAGGGCCAGAAGCAGGGGCGTCATCATCCAGGTCCCGTGCTTCGCCCGGTCCACGGCGTGGTCGACCTGCTCGTCGGCGCCGGGCACCGGGGCCTCGTGGGAGGCCTTGGTGCCCGCCTTCACGAAGAAATGCTCGCCGTGGTAGCGGTCGGTGACGGACATGACCTTGCGCGCCCAGCGCAGGACCGCGCTGCCCGCCGGGTCGGCCTCGTCCTCCTTAATGAACATCATCTTCAGAGCGGTCAGGATCAGGATCCCGCCGAACACGTAGATGGTCCAGGAGAAGCGCGTGATCATCTGCGCGCCGACGGCGATCATGGCGCCGCGCATGACCAAGGCGCCGAGGATGCCCCAGAACAGCACGCGGTGCCTGTACAGCGCGGGGACCTTGATCATGCCGAACACCATCGCGATGACGAAGATGTTGTCCACCGAGAGCGACTTCTCGATGAGGTAGCCGGTGACGAACTTCAGCGCGGCCGCGCGGCCGTCGTTGTGGCCGAGGGGGTTCGCGTCGGACACCGACATCAGGTCGGTCGTGAGGCCGAGGCCGTGCCAGTGGCCCTCGTACAGGAAGTACACGACGGCGGTGAAGGCGAGCCCGAGCGAGATCCAGCCGGCGGACCAGGCGAGGGCCTCCTTGACCTTGACCACATGGGCCTTGCGGTGGAACACGCCCAGGTCGAGGGCGAGGAGAACGAGGACGAATGAGATGAAGGCGGACCAGATCCAGATCACGTGCGCTCCTTTGCGTCTGCGCCGCGCGAGCCCAAATAAAAAGACCTCGCGCGTTCGCGCAAGGTCTTGATCGGCCCTTTCGGGACCCGCTGGACCGGCTCTTTCGAGCGTATTGACGGCCCAGCAGCCGAGGATCTACTCCCCTTACTGATGGTAAGGATAGCATAGGTGACTGAATTTGTCAAGTATGGTACTCTTTACGCATGAGAAAGCTGGTTCAAGGCATCGTGAAGTTCCGCCGCGAGGCGCGCCCCGAATACCGCGCCCAGTTCGCGCACCTGGCGCTCGATCAGAAGCCCGACACCTTGTTCATCGCCTGCTCGGACAGCCGCGTCGTGCCCAACACCTTCGCCTCGACCGATCCCGGGGACCTGTTCGTCCTGCGCAACCCCGGAAACATCGTGCCGAGCGAGGAGGCCTCGCGCGTGTCCGCGGCGGCGGGCGCGGCCGCGGCGGTGGAGTTCGCCGTGCGCCGGCTCGGCGTGACCGACGTCGTCGTCTGCGGCCACTCCGACTGCGGGGCCATGAAGGAAATGGTCTCGGGCGCGGGAGGCGGGGGGCCGCTGGCGGCGTGGCTCGAGGCGGCGGGGGATTCGCTGCGCGAGCTGGACCGGCGGCCGGACCTCTCGCCGGAGCGGCCGCGGCACGACCGCCTGGCCCAGGCGCACGCGCTTCTCCAGCTCGAGCATCTGAAGACCCACGCCCCGGTGCGCGAGGCGCTGTCCGCCGGCCGACTGCGCCTGCACGCCTGGTGGTTCGACCTCGCGGGCGCCGACGTGCACGCCTGGGAGCCGGAGCTGGGCCGCTACACCTTGATCGACGAGAAGGAGGCGGAGCGCATCCTCTCCCGCCTATGACCGCGATTTCCGTCGTCGTTCCCGCGCGCAACGCGGGCTCCTACCTCAAAATGGCGGTCGACAGCCTCCTGGCCGAGCGCCTGCCGGGCCTTGAGATCGTCGTCGTCGACGACGGCTCCACCGACGACGGGGTCGCGGCCCTGTCGGGC
>JAMPYD010000394.1 GCA_023700845.1 Elusimicrobiota bacterium
CACCGGCCGATCCTGAACGAGCTCGTCAAGCTTCCCGAAACCGCGGACAAGGCCGACCGCCTGTCCGCGCTCTGGCGCAAGCTCGCCGCGCTCGCGCCCGACGCGCTGTACGAGCCCGTCGCCGCCGAGATCCGCGAGTTCACCGTGCGCTTCCCCGGCCACAAGGACGGCGACAAGCTCCAGGCCGCGCTCGCCCAGCTGCACGCGGCCAACGACAAGCCCGCCGCCGCGCTGCTGTCCTGGCGCAAGCTGCTCGCGCTGTTCCCGGACAGCCCGTCCCGGTCCCAGGCGCAGATGGCCATCGGCGACCTGTACGCCGACGCCCTGCGCGACCCGAAGAAGGCGATCGACGCCTACCAGGAGCTCGTCGAGAAGTACCCGAAGGCGCCCGAGGTCCAGGCCGCCCTCGAGAACTCCGCCCGGCTCTTCGACGACAAGCTGCGCCAGTACGCGCTCGCCGTCGAGATGCACGAGCGCATCGTCAAGCTGTTTCCGAAGACGCCGGCGTCGCTCAAGTCCCTCAAGGCGATCGCCAAGCTCCAGCGCGACCGCCTGAGCGCGTCCGACGAGGCGGTGAAGACCTTGATGCGCCTGTCCTCCATGCACGGCGGCCAGGACGGCATCGACGCCCTTCTCCAGGCGGCCGAGTACGCGCGCCGCGACCTGAAGGACTTCTCCCGCCAGGCCGAAATCCTGCGCAAGGTGTCCGACGACTACGCCGGGGCCCGCGAGGCCCCGCAGGCGCTGTACGACGCGGCCGGCGTCTACGAGGACTCGGTCAAGGACAACGCCAAGGCCGTCGAGCTCTACAAGGAGGTCGGCTCGAAGTTCCCGTCCCACAAGCTCGCCAAGAAGGGAGCCGACCGGGCCGCCAAGCTCGAGGCGCCGAACTGACCCCGGAATTCAAGCCGGGCTTCCGGCTGTCGGCGACCGACGCGGCCATCATCGCCGCCGGCGCGTCGGGCTCGGCCTTCTTCCGGCCGAGCGTCCCGTGGTTCGCCTTTCTCATCGCCTTCGCCGTCGGGCACTTCTTCCTGTTCTGCAACGTCTTCCGGATCGCGCGCGCCCTCGAGATGGCGTGGGTCGCCGTCTTCCTGACGCTCGCGCTCGCCAGCGCTTCGTTCGGTCGGCCGCCCTGGGCCGTCACGGCGGCCCTGTCCCTGTGCGCGACGGCCGCGGTCGTCGGGATCGAGATGCGCAAGCCCTCCTATCACGGCGTCGGCTGGAGCCTCGTCAACCCCGGGCTGCGCGCCTGGTGGGACTCGGCCCCGCGGGGGTGAGCCGGGCCGGGCCCTATTGAGGGGGGGCCCCGTATTTCCTAGAATGGCCCCGATGCCCACCGCCAAGGCCGCCAAGACGCCCGCTAAAGCCGCCCCCGCCGCCGACGCCTATAAAAAGCTCGGCGCCGCGAAGCTCCTCAAGATCCACGAGCTGATGGTCCGCGCCCGCCTGCTGGAGGAGCGCCTCATCAAGATGAGCAAGGGCGGCGACGGCTTCTTCTGGATCGGCGGCCCCGGCGAGGAGGCCTTCAACGTGCCCCTCGGCCTCCAGGTCAAGAAGGGGCACGGCGTCAACCACGATTTCCTGCACCTGCATTACCGCTCGGCGGCCATCGTGCTCTCGATGGGCGCCCAGCCCATCGACTCGGTCCGCCAGATGCGCTCGGTCGGCACCGACCCGTACTCGAAGGGCCGCAACTTCGTCAACCACTACGCGATCCCGGAGTACAACGTCGTGCCCGTGTCGCCGACGATCGAGACGCAGTACGCGACCTCCATCGGCACCGGCATCGCGCAGGCGCGCGCCAAGACCGACGCGATCACCATCGTCAACGGCGGCGACGCCGGGACGGCCGAGGGCGACTTCCACTCCTGCCTGGTCTGGGCCAACCGCCCGGCCCTCCCGCTCCCGATCCTGATCATCGTCGTCAACAACGGCTGGGGCATCTCGACGGCGGGCTCGACCCAGCACGGCGAGAAGCACATCTCCGACTGGGCCAAGGTGTTCCCGGACATGCCCGGCCGGACCATCGACGGCAACGACGTCTTCGAGTCCTGGAACGCGATCGAGGAGGCGATGGCCTACGTGCGCAAGCGCCGCCGGCCCTATCTCCTCGAGGCGAAGTGCAGCCGCCTGTACGGCCACTCCTCGTCCTCCGGCGCCAACCGCATCCCCGAGACGGACTGCATCGCGCTGCTCGAGGACAAGCTCGTCAAGCACGGCGTCATCAAGGTGGACGGCATCAAGAAGGTGTGGGAGCGGGAGATGCTCGCGCTCGACGAGGCCCACAAGCAGGTCAAGGCCGAGGCGTTCCCCGCCGTCGAGACGGCGTGGGAGGACGTGTTCGCCGACGGCCTCCCGCCGTCCTATCCGACGAAGGGAGGCAGCTGACATGGCCAACATGGCGCAGGCCATCCGCATGGCCCTCCACTACGGCGAGCAGAACCTGGGCGTCACCGAGATCTTCGGCGAGGACGTCGGCGCGCCTCTGGGCGGCGTGTTCACCGCGACGCAGGGCCTGGACAACGCGTGGAACAGCCCGCTCGACGAGCGCGGCATCATCGGAGCGGCGCTGGGTCTCGCGTGGGCGGGCGGGCGTCCCGTCGCCGAGATCCAGTTCGTCGACTACATCTTCAACGTCGTCGACATGCTCAAGCTCGCCGCCAACGGCCACTGGTCCTCGGGCGGGCGCTACAGGACGCCGCTGGTCGTGATGACGCCGACCGGCTCCGGCATCCACGGCAGCATGTACCACTCCCACTCCTTCGACTCGATCGCCTCCAAGCTCCACGGCATGAAGGTCGTCTGCCCCTCGACGCCGCTCGACGCGTACGGCCTGATGATCGCGGCGATCAAGAGCGACGATCCCGTCCTCTACCTCAAGCCCAAGGCCCTGCTGCGCTCCAAGGGCGAGGAGCTCATCCCCGGCGAGCCCGCCGACGAGAAGCTCCTGCACGGCATGATCGACGCCCCTCTCGGCGACCGCTCGAAGTGGAAGGCGACGTGGCCCAAGCTGACCGACTACACGGTCGAGATCGGCAAGGCGAAGATCACCCACGACGGGAGCGACGCGACGGTCGTCACCCACGGCCGCATGGCGCCGATCTGCCTCGACGTCGCGC
>JAMPYD010000395.1 GCA_023700845.1 Elusimicrobiota bacterium
CCGCGGCCGCCTCGAACGCCTTCGTCAGCAGGCCGTCGCCGGCGAGTATGGCCATCGCCTCGCCGAACACCTTGTGGTTCGTGGGCTTGCCGCGGCGCAGGTCGTCGTCGTCCATCGCGGGGAGGTCGTCGTGGATCAGCGAATACGTGTGGATCATCTCGAGCGCCGCCGCCGTCTTGAGGGCCTTCTTCGGGCTCAGGCCGCAGCACTCGGCGGCTTCGAGGACGAGCGTGGGGCGCAGGCGCTTGCCGCCGGCGAACAGCGAGTAGCGCATCGCCTTGCGGATGGACTCGGGCAGGTCGGGGGTGGGGGCGAGGAGCTTCTCCATGGCGGCGTCGACGGCCGCGGTGTTCTTCTCCATGGCGCGAGCGAGGGTCGAGTTCAAAGGGCCTCCAGGTAAGCCGTGAGGAATCGGGACAGGGACTTCATCGCCCGCGCCGAGCGCCAGCCGGTCTTGATCAAGGCGGGCATCGACGCGGCGTTGGCGAGGGCGAAGCGGGCGAGGGACGCGGCGTCCTCGCCTTCGGGGGCCTCGGAGGGGATGACCTCATCCACCTCGTCGAGCACCGCGCGCACGGCGATGGTCGGGACCTTCCCGTCGGACCAGCGGCGCACGGCCGCGGTCTCCATGTCGCAGGCGATCACCCGCTGTTCCTGGCCGAGGGCCAGCTTGGCCGCGGGCTTCAGGACGATGTTGGTGTGCAGTATCTTGCCGAAGTGGAACGGGGTCGCGTGCTTCACCGCCGTTTCCTTGAGAAGGCCGACGAAGTCCAGTTCCACATCGCGAACGTCGGCCACGATATCGGCGTGGCGGACGTCCTTCTGCATGCTCCCGCAAAGACCGGCGCTGATGGCGAGCAACCATTCGTTGCCGTTCAGGCCGTTCAACCGTTCCGCCGTCTTCCGGGCGCCGATTCCCGTCTTGAGCAGGACCACCCGGCGGCCCGCCACGACGCCTTCAAAGCGGTCGTCGCCCGCGAGTTCCAAATTCAGGGCTCGCGCCAGCGGCCGGGCCTCCCACTGGGTGGCGGCGGTGATCAAAACCGGGGTTTTGGGGAGCGGAACGCGGGGCGTTTCGTCGGTTTGGGTCGGATCTTCCATCAAAAGGGCCATCGCCGGGTATTATCCCATTTTTTGGGGCCTCCGGAACGGGCTTTTCAGACGGCGGGAGGGAACTTTTCCGGGGGGTCGATCGTATGATAAGGGGGCTCCCTTTGGGGCCTCAGGGAGGACGACATGATCGATAATCTGGAAATACCGCGTCGCGAACACGGGAGGAGAACGCCGCCCATCGCCTGCCGTCACATCGTTCGAGTCATCGAGTCGATGTCCGATCGGCGCGTCGGCTTTCATACGACGCGATCGCCCGACTTGGAAACCGCCTGGTGCTCGGCCTGCGACAAGGCGCTCGCCGCCGCGGGGGGGAGGTGGACCGAGGCCCTGCTGAAGCGGGCGGGTTTCGCCGAGCTGTGCCCGTGCTGCTTCGGGATCGCGAAGCTCGACGCGGCCTACGCCACGCCCTCCCGTCCGCGCTAAGCGGGGCTTGCGAAATGTACCCTTTGGTGTATACTTATGAGATGCTCAAGACCATCACGCTCAAGGCCCTGCGCCCCGGGCTTCCCCAGGTCGCGGATTCCGTCGAGACGAAGCTGGACCGGTACATCGTCACGCGGCGGGGGCACCCCGTCATGATGCTCATCAGCCCCGAGGACTACGAAGGCCTTCTCGAGACCATCGAGATACTCTCGGACAGGACCGCCGCCAAACGTATCCGAAAGTCGTGGAAAGACGCGCGCGACGGCAAGACCGCATCCCTGGACGCGCTTCGGAGCCGGCTGGAAGGTGTATAAAGTCGCTCTGAGCCGGCAGGCGGAGAAGGAACTCGAACGGGTCTTCCGGTCCGACAAGAAGCTGTACCAGCGCTTCGTCGCCGCGCTCCGGGCGATCGCGCGAGATCCCGTCGCGGAGGGGAAGCCGCTCCACGGCGAGCTCAAGGGCCTGCGGTCGCACCGCTTCGGCAGCTACCGGATCCTTTACGAGGTGCGGAACGGCGCGCTTCTCGTCCTCGTCATCGATCTCGGGCACCGGCGAGAGATCTACGGATGAGGGGCGGGGCGGCGTTACGCCGAAGCTTTCGCGTAGCCGTTGGCGAGATACCACTCCACGGCGTCTTTGAGGGCGAGCCTGGCCGCGCGCGGCGCGAAGCCGAGCTCCTGCTTGGCTTTCTCCGAGGAGAACCACATGTAGTGCCGGGCCATCTTGATCGCGTCGAGAGGCGCCATCGGGGTGGTCCCGCGCAGGACGGCTATGGCGGTGTCGACGGCGCCGAAGGCGTAGGCGATCGCGTAAGGGGTCTTGAACTTGGGGCCGGGAAGGCCCGACACCTCGGCCAGCAGATCGAGGACCTGCTTGAGCGTGAGGTTCTCGCCGCCCAGGATGTAGCGCTCTCCGGTGCGGCCCTTCTGGGCGGCCAGCCAATGGCCCATGGCGACGTCCTCGACGTGCACGATGTTGAGGCCGGTGTCGATGTACGACGGGATCCGGCCGTTCAAAAAGTCCACGACCATCTTGCCCGTCGGGGTGGGCTTGATGTCGTAGGCGCCGATCGGCGCGGCCGGGTTGACGGTCACGACCGGCAGGCCCTCGCGCGCGAGCGCGCGAGCCAGAACGTCGGCCTGGAACTTGGATTTCTTGTAGTGACCGACGATCTCGTCAAGAGAGCCGTATTCGCTGGTCTCGTCCACGGGCTTCTTGTCGTGGGGGACCTTCACCGCGGCGACCGAGGAACAATGCACGATCCGTTCCGCGCCGGCCTTCGCCGCGATCCTCAACACGTTTTCCGTTCCCTCGACATTGGCCGCGTACATCTCCGCGGGATTGGGGATCCAGATCCGGTAGTCGGCGGCGACGTGGAACACGTACCGGCAGCCCTTCACGCCGTTTTCGATGGCGTCCTTATCGAGAAGGCCGCCTTCCACAATTTCGACGTTAAGCCCGGCGAGGTTGCTCCGGTCGTTGCCTTTCCGCGCGAGCGCCTTGACCTTCAGCCCCTGCTTCAACAGCAAACGGGCGAGAGAGGCTCCGACGAAGCCCGTCCCGCCCGTCAGGA
>JAMPYD010000396.1 GCA_023700845.1 Elusimicrobiota bacterium
GGCCAGAAGCAGATCTGGATCGATCTGATGAACCTGCGCTGGAAGCCCAAGATCCACGACGACGCGACCGCCGCCGTCACCGCCGGACGCATGGCCAACCCGCTGTGGCGCGTCTATTCCTCGGACATCGTCTGGGACGACGACTTCAACCCGGAAGGCTTCGGCGAGAGCCTCGAGTGGGTGTTCGCGGGACCCGAGCTGTCCGTGTTCGCCAACGGCCTGCAGGCCGTCGCCGACGAGGACTCCAACTCCGGCAAGAACCAGTGGTACTTCTCCCAGCAGCTCGGCGTCGAGAAGACCCTGCCGCTGGACAGCCGCCTGCGCCTGGCCGGCGCCTACCACAAGTGGAGCGACGAGAACCGCTCGAGCTTCGGCCAGACCACGGTCCAGGACGGCAACCGCCGCCTGGCCAACGGCTCCTTGGCCGCGCGCTTCGGCGTCGGCGAGGTCACCGCGCAGCTGTCCTCCTGGATCGGCTCGGTCCCCCTCGCCTTCCAGGGCACGGTGATCCGCAACTTCCGTCAGGTGCACAACTCCTTGACCAACGACCCCGTCGCCCGCGACGGCTATCAGTTCGGTCTCATCGCCGGCGCGGCCAAGAAGCAGGGTCAGTGGGAAGCCGCGTACTTCAAGAAGTACTCCCAGATGGACGCCACCGTGGCCGACGTCGCGGATTCGGATTTCGGCGACGGCGGGACGAACCGGGTCGGCCACATCGCTTGGATCGCCTACAACCCCCGCGACTGGATGCAGCTGAAGGTGAAGGGCTTCGTCACCGACGCCCTCGACCGGAGCTTCCCCACCGTGGCGGGCGTCACCCCCACGGCGGCGACGAACCTCGACAAGGCGATCAACCGCCTGCAGCTGGACCTGTCGGTCAAGTTTTAGGCGAACGTCACGCGTTCGTCACATACGACCCATATCATGACTCACGGAGATTGACATGAACCGCACCCTCAGCCTGATCGCCCTCGCCGTCCTGCTCGCGGCCCCCGCCGCGGCCGAGATGAAGACCCTCAACGGAGCGGGCGCGACGTTCCCGTATCCGATCTACTCCAAGTGGTTCGACGAGTATCACAAGGTCAAGCCCGACCTGCAGATCAACTACCAGTCCATCGGCTCCGGCGGCGGCATCCGCCAGGTCACCGAGCGCACGGTCGACTTCGGCGCCACCGACGGCCCGATGACCAGCCAGCAGCAGTTCAAGGTGGACGGCAAGATCCTGCATCTTCCGACCGTCCTCGGCGCCGTGGTCCCCGCCTACAACCTCAAGGGCATCGAGGACCTGAAGCTGTCCGGCCCCGTCATCGCGGACATCTTCCTCGGGAAGATCACGCGCTGGACCGACCCCGCCATCGCCAAGCTCAACCCCGGCGTGGCCTTCCCCGACGCGGCCATCACCGTGGTGCACCGCTCGGACGGGTCGGGCACGACGTACTGCTTCGTCGACTACCTCTCCAAGGTCAGCCCGGAGTGGAAGTCGAAGGTGGGCGTCGCCACCGCCGTGAAGTGGCCCTTGGGCCTCGGCGGCAAGGGCAACGAGGGCGTCGCGGGCCTCGTCAAGCAGACCCCGAACGCGCTGGGCTACGTCGAGCTGATCTACGCCAAGCAGAACGACATCGCCTACGCGTCGGTGCTCAACAAGGCCGGCAAGTTCGTGAAGGCGTCCATCCCGTCCGTGACCGCCGCCGCGGCGGGAGTCAAGATGCCGAAGGACTTCAAGGTGTCGATCACGGACGCGGAGGGCGAGGCGGCGTACCCGGTCTCGACCTTCACCTGGCTTCTGGTCTACGAGAAGAACGCCGGCGACAAGGGCGCGGTCCTCAAGGACTTCCTCAAGTGGATGCTCACGGACGGCCAGCCCATGGCGAGCGCGCTCGGCTACGCGCCGCTTCCCGACTCGGTCAATTCCATGGTCGCCAAGGCCATCGAGGCCGTTAAATAGAATGACCACCGCGGTCCTCGACCGCGTCCGCACGGTCCCCGGCTCTCGCGAGAGAGCCGGGGACCGCCTTTTCCGGCTCGTCATCGCCGGGTTCGCCGGGATCATCCTTCTCGCGGCCGTGGCCCTCGCCTGGCAGCTGTCGCGCGAGTCCGCCGAGACCTGGAAGACCTTCGGGCTCTCTTTCCTGTGGACCTCGGATTGGGATCCGGTTGCCGACTCGTTCGGCGCGCTCCCGTTCCTGTACGGCACCGCCGTTTCCTCCGTTCTCGCGCTGCTGATCGCCGTCCCCCTCGGCGTCGGCGCGGCCGTGTTCCTCACCGAGCTCGCGCCGAAGCGGCTCGCCGAGGTCCTCATGTTCGCCATCGAGCTCCTGGCCGCGGTGCCGAGCGTGATCCTGGGGCTGATGGGCATCTTTCTTCTGGTCCCCGCGATGCGCGCGGCGGGCTCGCCCTACGGCGTCGGCATGCTCACCGCCGGGCTCATTCTCGCCTTCATGATCCTGCCCTACATCACGACGATCACGCGCGAGGTCCTGCTCACCGTGCCCCGCCCGCTCAAGGAGGCGATGTACGCCCTCGGCGCGACCCGCTGGGAGGTCGTGCGCGGCGTGAGCCTGCCGTTCGCGCGCTCGGGCATCGTCGGCGCGGTGTTCCTGTCGCTGGGGCGCGCGCTCGGCGAGACGATGGCGGTCACGATGGTCATCGGCAACACTCCGCAGATTAAAGCCTCCCTGCTCGAGCCGGGCTACAGCATGGCCGCCGTCATCGCCAACGAGCTCGCCGAGGCGGCGAGCGACGCCCATCTCTCCGCGCTCGTCGCGATCGGCCTCACCCTCATGGCCGTCACCATCGTCGTCAACGGCGCCGCCCGGCTGATGCTCTACCGTCTGGGGGCGCGCAA
This sequence comes from Elusimicrobiota bacterium, assembly GCA_023700845.1. Lineage (GTDB taxonomy): Bacteria > Elusimicrobiota > Elusimicrobia > UBA1565 > UBA9628 > GWA2-66-18. Next base: position 2,846 of record JAMPYD010000396.1, read on the forward strand.
ATGAACGACGCCCTGTACGCCCGCCGCAAGAAGGTCAACGCGCTGATGTTCGCGCTGACCGCGCTGTGCGCGGCGATCGCGTCCGGGACCTTGCTCGCCATCCTCGGCTACATCGCCTGGAAGGGCGCCTCGTCGATCAGCTGGGCCTTCCTCACGAACCTGCCCAAGCCGGTCGGCGAGCAAGGCGGCGGCATCGCCAACGCCGTCGTCGGCTCGGCCAAGGTCGTCGGCCTCGCCGGGCTGATGGGCATCCC
>JAMPYD010000397.1 GCA_023700845.1 Elusimicrobiota bacterium
CGTCGAGGTCGCCGAGCTTGAGGTCGGTGACGACGGCGTCGTACTCGGACGACCCGAGCTTCGACATGGCCTCGGCGCCGCTTTTCGCGACGTCGACCGCGTGGCCGCGGCGCTTGAGCTCCATGCCCAGCATCGCGCCGAGCGAAAGATTGTCTTCGACGAGAAGGATGCGTGTCTTGTCCATATCGGTGTCAGTCCTCGATGCGCGGCAAAGTGACGGTGAAGGTGGTTCCGCGGCCGAGCCGCGTCTCGACGTCGATGCGGCCGCCGTGCGCCTTGACGATGCTCTCGGCGATGGCCAGGCCGAGGCCCGTGCCCTGCTGCTTGGACGTCCGGAACGGCTTGAACAGGTCGGCCCGCAGGGACTCCGGGATGCCCGCGCCGGTGTCGGAGATCGTGAACCAGGCGGTGTCGTTGCCCTTGCCGGAGCGCACCGTCACCGTCCCGGTGCCTCCGAGAACCTGGATCGCGTTGAGCAGGATGTTCCAGACCACCTGGCGGATCTGGTCGGAGTCGAAGGGAAAGGGCTTGAGGTCGTGGCTGAGCGCCAGCGCCAGCCGCGCGTCGCCGGTGAGGTCCTTGTTGACGAAGGCCATCTGCGTGATCTCGGTGAGCAGCGCGTTGAGGTCGTTCTGCCCGGAGTTCATCGGACGCGGTCGGGCGTAGGACAGGAAGTTGCTGAGCGCCTCGTTGAGCCGCTTGCTCTCGGTGCGCAGGACCCGGGTCACGGTGTCCTTGTCCTCCCGCGAGAGGCCCTCGTCGGTCAGCTGCTGGGCGGCGATCACGATCGAGCCCAGCGGATTGCGGATCTCGTGGGCGACGACGGCCGCCATCTCGCCGATCGTGGCCAGGGCCTCGGAGTGGGCCAGGCGCTCCTGCATCTGCTTCTGCTCGCTGAGGTCGACGCCGTTGGAGATGTAGCCCAGGATCTGGCCGGCCTCGTTTCGCACCGCGGTGATGGTCAGGATCAGCGGCACCTCGCGCCCGTCCTTGGCCCGGTTGATCAGCTCGCCGCGCCAATAGCCTTTTTCGGGATCGAGGATGCTGCGCCACATCCTTTTATAAAGCTCGTCCGTCGAATGCCGGGAGCGCAGCAAGGCGGGGGTCTTGCCGATGACCTCCTCGCGCGTGTAGCCGTAATGGGCGGTGAAGGAGTCGTTGATATTGAGAATGATGCCGTTGGGGTCGCTGTAAAACATCACGTCGCTGGAGCGGCGAAACCCCATCAGCAAAAGGTCCTTCAGATCGATGTCTGATTTTGGCACGTGTTCCATTATGTAGCAAATTTTGCAGCCAAGCGCTTTGGCAGGAGTATTGCTACAATGCCGGTAGGAACAAAATGGCCAAAATCAAATGATGAAGCAAACCCAGAAGCTGTCTCTCGCGGCAAGTCAGCGGCTCACCGTCATGGGCCGCATGCGCATGGCCGATTGGATCGAGATGCCCGAGCGCGAATTCGCTCAGGAGATCGTCAAGCTCGAGAAGGACCCCCTGTTCCAAAAGTTATACTTCGGGGACGGCCGCATCCCCGGGGCGTTCCGCCGCCAGCGCTGGCCCGGCGGGCGCCTGTCCGGCTCGTTTTACGAGATCGACGAGCGCACCGCCGCCGGCTCCGGCGAGCGCGTCGGCGTCGAGGAGTTCGCGCAGACGCGCGGACCCGCCCTGGCCGCGATCAAGCGCATGGGCCAGAAGGACTTCGAGCGCTACTTCCTGCACGGCGAGGACGCGCTGACCCTCGAGGAGATCGGCCGCCGCACGGGGCTCAAGCCCGAGGAAGTCCGCAGCATCCACGAGCTCGTCGTCGAGCTCGGCGCGCGCGCCGAGTTCGAGACCGCCGTCGAGGCGCCCTCGGCCGCCCCCGGCCGCCAGTCGGCCTGCCTCGCCCAGATCTCCCTGTCCGGCGGCGTGCCCTCCTTCGAGTTCTACGCCCCGTACTGGGCGCGCGGCCTGTACCAGGTCCGCCACGACCTCCTCGACCGCTGGAAGGACGGCGGCCTCACGCCGGTGGAGCGCAAGCACCTTCCCGGCCTGCTCAAGCGCCTGGAGACCTTCAACCTGCGTCAGAGCACCTTGTACCGGCTCCTCGAGATGGTCGCGCGGCTTCAGGTCGATTTCCTGAAGAGCGAGCAGGCCGTCGACGTCCGGCCCATCAGCCTGCGTCAGCTCGCCAAGCGCCTCGATCTGGCGCCGAGCACGGTCAGCCGCGCGTTCGCCCGACGCTCGGTGCAGCTGCCCTCCCAGCGCGAGCTGCCCCTGATCTCGTTCGTCCCCGGGCGGCGCTGCGTCCTGCGGGAGCTCCTCGGCGGCTGGCTCGCCGAGAACGGCGCCGTCACCGACGCCGCGCTCGCCGAACGCCTGAAGATGGAGCGGGGAATCTCCGTTTCCCGCCGCACGGTCAACGCCGTCCGCCACGAGCTTCACGCCGAAAAGCGCCGTTAAGCGGCCGTTCCTTCGCCCAGCGATATCACATGAAAACCATCACCGCGGCCCAGGCCCTGGCGCCGCTTCGCAGCGGGCAGCGCGTGCTCGTCGGCTCCGGAGCGGCCGTGCCTCAGGCGCTGGTCGCCGCCCTCTCCGCCCGGGCGATGGCTCTCTCCGACGTCGAGGTCATGCACCTGATGACCTTGGCCAAGGCGCCCTACGCGGCGCCCTCGTTCAAGGGCCACGTCCGTCATAACGCCCTGTTCATCGGCGCCAACACGCGCGAGGCCGTCGGCGCGGGCCTCGCCGACTACACGCCCTGCTTCCTCCACGAGGTCCCGGGCCTGTTCCGCTCCGGCCACCTCCCGCTCGACGCGGCCCTCGTCCAGATCGCGCCCCCGCGCGGCGCCCGGGCCTCGCTCGGCGTCTCCGTGGACGTGGTCAAGGCCGCGGTCGAGAACGCCGCCTACGTGGTCGCGCTCGTCAACCCGAACATGCCCTGGACCGAGGGGGACTCGACCGTCCTCCTGTCGGACATCGACGCGTTCGTGGACGGCGACGGCCCCATCCTCGAGCTTCCCGCCCGCGAAGCCACGGCCGAGGCGCTGTGGATCGGCCGCTACGTGCGCGAGCTCGTCGAGGACGGCTCGACCATCCAGGTCGGCATCGGCGC
>JAMPYD010000398.1 GCA_023700845.1 Elusimicrobiota bacterium
CGGTCATAGCGACGCCGGCCGAGGGACCGTCCTTGGGCGTCGCGCCGTCCGGCACGTGCACGTGGATGTCGGTCTTCTCGAACACCGGCGGCTTGACGCCGAAGGCGAGCGAGCGGGCCCGGACGTAGGAGGCGGCGGCGGAGATCGACTCCTTCATCACCTCCTTGAGGTTGCCGGTCACGGTCATGCGGCCGCGGCCCGGCATCTTGATCGCCTCGATGGTCAGGATGTCGCCGCCGAACTCGGTCCAGGCCAGGCCGGTGACGATGCCGACCTGGTCCTCGGCGTCCGTCTCGCCGTAGCGATACTTCCGCACGCCGGCGTATTCGGCCAGCTTCTCGCTGTCGACGGTGATCGACACGGCCTTGGTCCGCGCCATCTCGCGCACCGCCTTGCGGGCGATGCCGCCGAGCGCGCGCTCGAGCGAACGCACCCCGGCCTCGCGGGTGTAGTAGCGGATCAGCTCGCGGATCGACTCCTCCGGAACGATCAGCTCGCCTTCCTTGAGGCCGTGGTCGGCGAGTTGCTTCGGCAGCACGTGGCGCTTGGCGATCTCGACCTTCTCGTCCTCGGTGTAGCCGGACACCCGGATGATCTCCATCCGGTCCATCAGCGGCTGAGGCATGTTCAGGCTGTTGGCCGTGGTGACGAACATCACCTGCGACAGGTCGTAGTCGACCTCCAGGTAGTGGTCGCCGAAGGTCGAGTTCTGGGCCGGGTCCAGCACCTCGAGCAGGGCCGAGGACGGGTCGCCCCGCCAGTCGGCGCCCAGCTTGTCGATCTCGTCCAGCAGGACGAAGGCGTTGGTGGTCTTGGCCTTCTTCATCGACTGGATGATCTTGCCCGGCATCGAGCCGATGTAGGTCCGGCGGTGACCGCGGATCTCGGCCTCGTCACGCACCCCGCCCAGCGACATGCGCACGTATTCGCGGCCGGTCGCCTTGGCGATCGACTTGGCCAGCGAGGTCTTGCCGACGCCCGGAGGGCCGACGAGGCAGAGGATCGGGCCCTTCAGGCTGCCGGTGCGGGCCTGCACCGCCAGGTACTCGATGATCCGTTCCTTGACCTTCTCGAGGCCGTAGTGGTCCTCCTCGAGGATCGCCTCGGCCTTGGCCAGATCGATCGGCTTGGTCCGCGCCTTGCCCCACGGGATCGACAGCAGCCAGTCGAGGTAGTTCCGCACCACCGTCGACTCCGCCGACATCGGGCTCATGTTGCGGAGCTTCTTGACCTCGGCCTCGGCCTTGGCGCGCGCCTCCTTCGACAGCTTGGTCTTCCGGATGCGCTTCTCGAGCTCCATGATCTCGTCGCGCTGGTCGTCGGTCTCGCCCAGCTCGCGCTGGATCGCCTTCATCTGCTCGTTGAGATAGTACTCGCGCTGGGTCTTCTCCATCTGGCGCTTCACGCGCGAGCGGATCTTCTTCTCGACCTGCAGGACCGAGATCTCGCCTTCCATCAGGCCGTAGACCTTCTCCAGCCGCGCCGGGACGGCGACGGTCTCGAGCAGCGCCTGCTTGTCGCCGATCTTCACCGACAGGTGGGCGGCGACCGAGTCGGCGAGGCGCGACGGATCGGTGATCTGGGGAATGGAGCTGAGCGCCTCGGGCGGCACCTTCTTGTTCAGCTTCACATAGTTCTCGAACTGCTCGATCACCGCGCGCAGCAGGGCTTCCGACTGGGAGGCTTCGCCCTGTTCGTCGGCGATCTCCTCGGCCTCGGCCTCGAAGTAGTCGGCGCGGTCGGTGAAGCGCAGCAGGCGCGCGCGGCCCTTGCCCTCGACCAGCACCTTGACGGTGCCGTCGGGCAGCTTGAGCAGCTGCAGGACGTTGGCCAGCACGCCGATCGGATAGATGGCGTCGGCCGCCGGGTCGTCGTCGACGCTGTTCTTCTGGGTGGCGAGCAGGATCTGCTTCTCGCCCTTCATGATCTCGTCGAGCGCGCGCACGGACTTCTCCCGCCCGACGAAGAGCGGGACGACCATGTGCGGAAAGACGACGATGTCTCTCAGCGGCAGGACGGGGAGGGTCTTGGTCTCGGACATGATGCGTACTCCGGGGCCCTTGTGGATCGTGGACCCGCCGCGCCGGCGGCCGGAGCGAAATGCCCGACCGGTTCGACTCGGCCCGTCGTTCGACGGCCTTTGAACGAGTATGTGGTTGCGCGGTTGCGACGTTCAAGCGTGACCGCCCTGCGCGACTGGGGACCAATGCCCGACGGCCAGGCTGCACGGATCGTGCGGGCGCAGCGGCGGACACCCGTCCAGCGATGCCGCGAGACCGCCACTGCGGGCGATTTCCACCCCGCCCGGCCTGTGGCCGGCGCGCCACGGCTCCTCAGGCACGAAGAAGGGCGGCCCGTCGCCGGACCGCCCCTGTTCGTTCCCGGACCGGATCAGGCGGCGCTGTCGGGCGCGGCCTTCTTGCCCTTGGTCTCGGCGTAGATGAGCAGCGGCTGGGCCTTGCCCTCGATGACCTCGGCGTTGACCACCACCTCCTCGACGCCCTCGAAGGTCGGCAGCTCGAACATGGTCTCGAGCAGGATGCCTTCCAGGATGGAGCGCAGGCCGCGGGCGCCGGTCTTGCGGGTGATGGCCTTGCGGGCCACCGCCGACAGGGCGTCGTCGGTGAACGTCAGCTCGACGTTCTCCATCTCGAACAGCCGCTTGTACTGCTTGACCAGGGCGTTCTTGGGCTCGGTCAGGATCTTGACCAGGGCCTCCTCGTCGAGGTCCTCCAGCGTCGCCAGCACGGGCAGGCGGCCGATGAACTCCGGGATCAGGCCGAAGCGCATCAGGTCGTCCGGCTCGACCTCCTTGAGGATGTCGCCGGTGCGGCGCTCGTCGACTTCCTTGACCTTGGCCCCGAAGCCGATCGAGACGCTGTCGCCGCGGGCCGCGATGACCTTCTCGAGACCGGCGAAGGCGCCGCCGACGATGAACAGGATGTTGGCCGTGTCGACCTGCAGGAACTCCTGCTGCGGATGCTTGCGACCGCCCTGCGGGGGCACCGAGGCGACGGTGCCCTCCATGATCTTCAGCAGGGCCTGCTGCACGCCCTCGCCCGACACGTCCCGGGTGATCGACGGGTTGTCC
>JAMPYD010000014.1 GCA_023700845.1 Elusimicrobiota bacterium
CGCTCGCCGGCAGCATCCTCGGCGCGATCCGCACCTTGACCTACCTGAGCTTCGTCGCCGGCTTCCTGCTGTGGGGCGGCCTGTTCGCCGGCTTCGGCACCGCCGCATTCGCCCTCTTCGCCGCCTTCTACACCGGCGTCGCCCTCGTCTACCTCAAGCTCGCCCGCTGGCTCAAGTCTCAATAACGGTGTCAGTCATCCCGTTATTTTCACTTTCAAAAGTGAAAATAACGGGATGACTGACACCTTACATGTGGGGTTCGAGGTAGTCGAGGTCCTTGCCGAAGGTTTCGCGCAGGCCCATGAGGGAGAGGAGGGCGAGGGCGAAGCAGAGGGTGCCGACGATGGCGGCGGAGCCGATGATGCCCTGCCCCGGCTTGAGCACCTGGAATAGGAAGGAGACTCCGACGAGGGAGCCGCGCACGAAGTTCGGGACGGTCGTGGTCGCGGTCGCGCGGATGTTGGTGCCGAACTGCTCCGAGGCGATCGTCACGAACACCGCCCAGTAGCCCGAGAAGAAGCCGAGGGCCCCGCAGATGATGTAGAACGGGGTCAGCGAGGCGCCTCGGAGGTTCAAGTAAACCGCGCAGGTGACCGCGGTCGCGACCACGAAGGTCAGCGCGGCCTTCTTGCGGCTGCGCAGCGCCTGGCTCAGGCCCCCGCTGGCGAAGTCGCCCAGCGCGCAACCCGCGTACAGCCACATCACCGCGCGGGAGCCGGTCGGCAGCTCCGGCATCTCGAGCGCCTTGCCGAACTCGGGCGCGAAGGTCGCGAGGATGCCGATGACGAACCAGACCGGCACGCCGAGGGCGATGCAGGACAGGTAGCGGAGCACGCGATCCTTCGTCGAGAACAGCATGAAGAAGTCGCCGCGGCGCACGTCCTTGGCCTTCATCACCTTGTCGAAGATGCCGGACTCGTAGACCCCGACGCGCAGCGTCAGCAGGGCCAGGCCCATGCCGCCGCCGATGAAGTAGGCGTTGCGCCAGCCGAACCAATCGCCGACCAGGCCGGCGACGACGCCGCCCGCGATGCCGACGCCGGCCACGATCATCGTGCCGTAGCCGCGCGTCTCCTTGGGCATCAGCTCGCAGACGAGCGTGATCCCCGCGCCCAGCTCGCCCGCCAGGCCGACGCCGGCGATGAAGCGCCAGGCGGCGTACGCCGGGACGGAATGCACGAAGCCGTTGGCGATGTTGGCGACCGAGTACATCGCGATCGAGCCGAACAGGACCGAGAGGCGGCCCTTCTTGTCGCCGAGGATGCCCCACAGCAGGCCGCCGAGCAGCATGCCCGCCATCTGCATGTTGATCAGGAGCAGGCCGGTGTCGAGCATGGCCTCGGGGGCGACGCCGATATCCTTGAGGCTCGCCACGCGCACGATGCTGAAGAGGATCAGGTCGTAGATGTCGACGAAGTAGCCGAGGGCGGCGAGGAGGACGGCGGCGATCGCGTTCTTCTTCGAGGCGGCGTCGTTCATGGTCAGCATCATAGAAAAGTTCCGACCCTTTGCTACAATTCCTACATGACCATCCCCCCCTCGGTGCGGCGTCTCGGACGAGTTTGGGCCCTTTTCGCGGCGTGCGGCTTGTTCGGCGCCATGAGCACGATCGCCTTCTCGGCCGCCGTTCCCAAGGAGGAGGCCTCCGTCTCCGCGCCGTCCCAGGCGGACCAGATTCGCGCCCAGATGGACGCGCGCAAGGCGGCGGAGGCGCCCAGCACGGTCCTCGAGCGCTCCACCTCCTTCTTCGGCCTGTTCGCCCTCGTCGGGCTGTGCTGGCTGATGTCCACCGACCGCAAGAAGATCAACTGGAAGCTCGTCGCCTGGGGCATGGCGCTCCAGCTCCTGTTCGGGATCATCGTCCTCAAGACGGCGCCCGGGCTGTGGTTCTTCGAGCGCCTCAACGACGGCACCATGGCGCTTCTGGGCTTCACCAACGAGGGCACCAAGTTCCTGTTCGCGTCCTTCCTGACGGGCAAGATCGAGGGCCCGATGGTCAACTTCGCCTTCAACGTCCTGCCCACGATCATCTTCGTCTCGGCGCTGATGACCGTCGGCTACCACATCGGCCTGATGCAGTGGATCGTCGACATCTTCGCGATCGTGATGTACAAGACGATGAAGACCTCCGGCGCGGAAACCCTGTCCACCGCCGCGAACATCTTCGTCGGCCAGACCGAGGCCCCGCTCGTCGTCAAGCCGTACGTCGCGGAGATGACCAACTCCGAGCTCCTGGCCGTGATGGCCGGCGGCTTCGCCAACACCGCGGGCGGCGTGCTCGCGGCCTACGTCGGCATGCTGCACCCCTACTTCCCCGACATCGCCGGCCACCTGATCGCCCAGTCCGTGATGTCGGCGCCGGCCGCGCTCGTGTGCGCCAAGATCGCGATGCCCGAGACGGGCACGCCGAAGACCCTCGGCCACGTGAAGATGAACCGGGACAAGATCGACGCGAACGTGATCGACGCGGCCGCCCGAGGCGCCTCCGAGGGGTTGGGTTTGGCGTTCAACGTCGCGGCCATGCTGCTGGCCTTCATCGCGCTGATCGCGATGCTTAACGCCCTGCTCAAGACCGCCGGCGGCTGGGCTGGCTTCCCCCAGGTCAGCCTCGAGAACCTGCTCGCCGTGCTCGGCTGGCCGCTCGCCTTCCTGATGGGCGTGCCGACGCAGGACTGCTGGACCGTCGGCAAGCTGATCGGCGTGAAGACCGTGCTCAACGAGTTCGTCGCCTACCTGCAGCTGACCGACATCCTCAAGTCGGGCGCGCCGCTGTCGCACCGCTCGGTGATCATCGTCAGCTACGCGCTGTCGGGCTTCGCGAACTTCTCCTCGATCGCGATCCAGATCGGCGGCATCTCGGGCATCGCCCCGACGCGCCGGCACGACCTGGCCAAGCTCGGGCTCAAGGCCATGGTGGTCGGCGCCATCGCGACCTTCATGACCGCGAACATCGCGGGCATCCTGATCCCTTAGGCGCTAGCCGAGCTCTTCCTCGAGGCGGTCGGCGACGGCCTTCATCACGCGCAGGCGCGCCCAGCGCTTGTCCTCGGCCTCGATCAGGGTCCACGGCGCGTCCGGGGCGCTCGTCTTCGAGAACATGTCCAGGGCGGCGGCCTGATAGGCGTCCCACTTCGACCGGTTGCGCCAATCGTCCTCGGTGATCTTGTACTGCTTGAAGGGCGTCTTCACCCGGTCCTTGAAGCGGCGCAGCTGCTCTTCCCGGGAGATCTGGAGCCAGAACTTGCAGACGATGACGCCCGCCCCGGTCAGCTCGGACTCGAAGTCGACGATCTCCGAGTAGGCGCGGGACCAGTCCTCCTTCGCGCAGTAGCCCTCGACGCGCTCGACGAGCACGCGGCCGTACCAGGTGCGGTCGTAGATCGTCGCGCGGCCCAGGCGCGGCAGGTTGCGCCAGAAGCGCCACAGGTACGGGTGCGCGCGCTCCTCGTCGGTCGGCGCGGCGACGGCCATGACCCGGGCGTTACGCACGTCGATGGCGCCCAGCAGCCGCCGGATCGAGCCGCCCTTTCCGGCGGCGTCCACGCCCTCGAACGCGCAGATCAGCGAGCGGCCCTCCTTGCGCAGGCGCCGCGACAGCAGCGCGACGCGCGTCTGCTGCTTCTCGAACTTCCCGTCGTCGTCGGCGATCCGCTTCGTCAGGTCGAGACGGCTGAGCACGGAGACCCTGGGCGGCTTCGAGCGGTCGGGGACGGCCTTCGGCGCCGGAGTCGCGGCCCGTTCCAGCGCGCGCTCGACCGCGGCCGCGACCGCCTCGCCCGCGGCGAGGTCGCGGTGCCGGCGGTCGGTCGCCTCGATCACCGTCCACGGCGACTCGGCGACGCTCGTCTTGGTCAGGGCCCGCTCGCAGACCTCGCGAAAGCGGTCGTATTTCCTGGAGAACTCCCAGTCCTGCTTCGTCACGCGCCAGGCGGTGTCGCGATCCGATTCCAGCGCCTCGAAGCGGCGCTTCTGCTCCTTCTTCGAGAGGTGCAGCCACAGCTTGACCAGCACCGTGTTCTCGCGGACCAGCATGGCCTCGAAGGCCATCGCGCGGTCGAGGGCCTGATCGAAATCGCCCGAGCCGATGTCCTTGAAGGCGCGGCGCACGATGGGGCGAGTGTACCAGGAGCCGACGAGGATCGCGCCGTGCCCGGCCGGCGGCAAGGTGCGCCAGTAGCGCCAGTACTCCGGGCGCTCGTTCTCCTCGTCCGAGGGCTCGCCGTAGGCCTCGACGCGCAGGCCGCGCGGATCCATCCAGTCGAGGAAGCGCCGCGCCACCTCGGTTTTCCCGCCGCCCTCGACGCCGCCGACGAGAACGACGAGGCGCAGGCTCGTGCCGGCCAGGGCGTGCTGGGCCTTGAGGATGCGGGTGCGCAGGACCGCGACCCGCTTCGCGTACTCTTTCTTGTCCACCGACAGGCCGACCTCGGCGCTCTCGAACATGAGCGCAGTATAGCCCTCGCGGCCGCGCGCGTCAACGCGCCCCGCTGGGCCTTGACCCCGGGGGGTCGCGGGGCTACACTTCCCTCGACGGGAGCCCCTCGATGAACCCCCTCTCCCCGGCGCCGTTGTTCCGTCTCGTCCTCGCGGGCCTGCTGCTCCTCGGCTCCGCGGCCGCCGCCGATACCGGGGCGCGGAACGAATACGCGAGGATTCTCCAGAAGATCACCCAGGAGGACTCCCTCGAGGCCGCGCAAACTCTTCTCGGCAGCCAGGCGATGCAGAACGATTGGAAGGCCGCCGATCCCGAGGGCTACCGCAGGGCGTTCGCCTCCGCCGCCGAGCTCAAGGACATCGCCGATCTGCTGATGGGGCTCTCCCAGCCCCGGGCGATCCGCCTCGGGCTCGACCAGCGCGAGGACTGCAAATTCTGCGGCGATCCGGCGAAGCTCGAGGCCTGGCTCCGGAGGGAGATGCCCTGGGCGGACGCGAGCCGGATCAAGGCCCTGCGCGAAGCCACCTGGGCCTGGGAGTTCGTGCCCGCGGCGGCCCGGCCGCCGCTGACCGAGGCGGCGTGGGAGAAGCTCGATTTTCCGCAACGCATGGAGCGCCTCCAGGCCTGGAGCGGCTCCGAGCTCTCCGCGATCCTCGCGACGACCCCCCGCACGCCGGCCGAATACAAGGCGCTGGAGGCGCGCGCGCTCGCGATCGGCGGCATCGTCGGGAATTCGGACAGCTCGCGCCTGTGGGAGCGCGTCAACAACGCCAAGCAGGCGGTGGACGGCCTCGCGAAAGCCGAGAAGCTCGTCGGCAAGGATCCCGCGAAGCGCAAGGCCCTGGAGGACGCCCGCGGCGCCGACCTCGAGGGCATGCTGGCCGGCCTCGGAGGCATCTTCGACGGGGCGGGCCTGAAGGACCCCGCCTTCCGCGCGGCGGCGCCCGCCCGCGAAGGACAGCGCTTCGACGTGGCGGGGCGCAGGGAGATGGTCGCCGGGCTCCTGAAGACCGGGCTGATGAAGGAGACCGAAGGGACCTTCGCCGGACGCGACCTCGAGGAGTTCTACAAGACGAACAAGCTCGACCTGCGCCTGGCCGCGCCGCGCGCGGGCCAGGAGAACTGGATCGCCTGGCATCAGGGCGGCGTGATCACCTACAACGAGAAGCACATCCAGGAGTACCTCAAGGCGGAGGGCCGGGACATCGACGACCTGGGGCGGGACCCGGCCCTGCTTCGCCGCCTGACCGTCCAGCTGGCCCCGCTGTTCGTTCACGAGGCGAACCATCAGGTCCAGATGGTCTGGACCCGGGAGAACAAGCTGCCCTGGATGCCGGGACAGCACAACGAGCTCGAGACGATGCAGGTGGAGGCGCTGTTCGTCGTGGAGAAGCGCCGCCGGGACCCGTCGTTCGACGCGCTGCTCGAGCGCGACCGAAAGACCTCGATCCTCGCGCGGGAGTCCGCCAACAAATCCGAGCGCCTGGTCCAGGGAACTCAGATCTTCCGCGACGGCATCAACGCGTGGCATTACCCGGAGCTGCGCTCGCTCGAGGGCACCGCCTGGTGCTCGATCAAATGGCACCGGAGCATGGCCGAGGATTTCGAGACGGAGTTGGCCCGCCGGGCGAGGCTGCCGAGGGCGGAGCAGGACCGCCTCGCCGCCGCGGGGCCCCTGCCGGAGCGCATCGCCTCGGAGGCGGAGTGGAGCAACGGCCTCCGCGCAGCGGGCACGCCGCACCTCAAGTCCTCGCTCGCCGCGCACCGCGGCCAGGAGGAGGGCGTCCCGGCCGCCTACGCCGCCTACCGCAAGCGCCTGGAGATGATCAACGCGCAGACGGCCGAACGCCTGAAGATCGTGCTCGCGAACAAGCCGGACGCCGGCCCCCCCTCCCCCGGCGCCGAACCGGAGAACCGATGAGGATTTCGCTGCTCGCCCTGCTGCTCGTCCCCGCCGCCGAGGCCGCCCCCGCGAAGCCCGGCAAGGATCTGATCATGAACGACGCCGCCTTCGAATACGCCGCACCCGCCGCCTGGAGCCGGCGCCCCAGCGAGGGCGGCGGCGTGGTCCTGGTCGGCCCCGCGGACGCCGACGACGTCTCCGCCCTCATCACCCTCCGCCATTATCCCCCGGGCGACGCGGATTTCGCCAGCTTCGACGCCTTCGTCGAGAGGCAGACCGCGCCGCCGGTGTTCAAGAGCTCCCCCCCGACCGAGAAGCGGCCCGACGTCGCCGTCGCGGGAAGGAAGGCGAAGGCGTTCGCCCGGGACGGAGCCGAGTTCGTCCCTCCGGGCGCGCGGAACACGAAGGAGGTGCCGATGCGCGAGGAGCTCGTCGCCGTGCCGGCGAAGGAGGGCTTCTACCTTCTGACCTACTACGCGCCGAAGTCGCTCCACAAGAAGCACCGGCGCGCGTTCGAATCCGTCCTCAAGTCGTTCAAGCCCAAGCTATAATGAGCGCATGAGCCGCACGCGCGTCCTCCGTCCCGACGAGAAATCCCTGGCCCTGGCCGCCGGCCTCCTGCGCGACGGAGGCCTGGTCGCCTTCCCGACGGAGACCGTCTACGGCCTCGGCGCGCGCGCCTACGACGCCGCGGCCGCGCGGCGCGTGTACAAGGCCAAGGGGCGGCCCTCGGACAACCCGCTGATCGTGCACGTCGCCGACGAGGCCATGCTCGCGGACGTCGTGAAGCGGGTCACGCCGCTGGCGCGGAGGCTGATCGACGCGTTCTGGCCCGGCCCGCTGACCTTGATTCTCGAGAAATCGGCGCGGGTGCCCGGAGCCGTGACCGCGGGCGGGCGCACCGTCGCCGTGCGCTGCCCCGGGCATCCCGCGGCGCGGGCCCTGATCCGCGCCCTGGGCGAGCCGATCGCCGCGCCCTCGGCGAACCTCTCGGGACGGCCGAGCCCGACGACCGCGGCGCACGTGCTGCGCGACCTGCGGGGGCGGGTGCCGCTGATCCTCGACGGGGGCCCATGCCGCAAGGGCCTCGAGTCGACGATCGTGGACGCGCGCGGCCTCCGCCCAGTCGTGCTGCGGCACGGAACGATCACCGGGGAGAGCCTCTCGCGCGCGGCCGGCGTCCCGCTGCGGGCTCCGGGCGGCTCGGCGCCCGCCTCGCCCGGCACCGGCCACCGCCACTACGCGCCCGCCTGCCGCGTGATCCTGGCGCCGCCGGCGCTCGTGCGCCGGGGGGCGCTCGCCCTGGACGCCTCGGGCGACGGGCTCCTGCACCGGGCGCCGTGGCCGGGACGCCGCCCGGCGTTCGCCCGGCGGGTGCGCGGAGGCGCGTCCGCTTACGCGACCGCGCTGTTCTCGGCCCTGCGCGACGCGGAAGCCGCCGGCGTCAGGACGCTTTACGTCGAGACCGTGCCGGACCGGGGCGTGGGGCGCGCCGTGATGGACCGCCTGCGCCGCGCCGCGCGGCGCTGACGCTGTCGGTCAAGTCGCGCGCGGTGAAGGGCTTCGGCAGAAACCCGGAGCCCCCGGCCAGGCCGCAGTCCTCGCGGCGCCGGCCCGACGTGAAGAGCACCCGGGCCCCCGGCTGCCGCCGGCGAAGGCGCTCGGCCAGCTCCGGCCCTCCCATCCGCGGCATCGCGACGTCGATCAGCAGAAGGTCGAAGAGGCCCTCGTTGGCTCCGTCGATGCGCAGGGCCTCGGCGGGATCGCCGGCGGACAGGACCTCGTAGCCTTCGCGCTCGAGGCAGCGCACCGCGAAGCTCCGGATCAGATCGTCGTCGTCCACGACGAGCACCCGGCCGCGCCTGCCGCCCTTCGCCGGCGCCGCCCCGCGGGGCGGCTTGGGGGCGGGGACCGCCTCGGAGGAGAGCGGCCAGTAAACATGGAACGAGGCCCCTTCGCCCGGGGCGCTCTCCACCTCGATGCCGCCGTCGCAGCGCCGCACGGTTTCGGCGACCGTCGGCAGGCCCAGGCCGCTTCCGCTTTCCTTCGTCGTGAAGAAAGGCTCGAAGATGCGCGCCCGGACCTTTTCGGTCATCCCGACGCCCCGGTCGCGCACGGTCAGCCGCGCGCACGGGACTTCGATCCCCGCTCCTCCCCCGGGAGCCGCGCCGATTTCGACCGTCACGCGGCCGCCGTCGGGCATCGCCTCCCCGGCGTTGACGACGAGGTTGAGCAGGACCTGCTCGACGAGCCCCGGGTCGGCGAGGATGGGCGCCAGGGCCTTCGGCGCGATCAGCGCCAGCTCCACGCGCGGGGGCAGAAGCCGGCGGAGGATATCGCGCATGCCCGCGACGACGCCGACGAGATCCACCGGCCGCGCCATGCCCCCGGGGCGCCGGCCGAACGACAGCAGCTGGCGCGTCAGCGCGGTGGCCCGCTCCCCCGCGCTGCGGATTTCCTCGGCGTCGACGCGGGACGGATGGCCCTTGGGAAGGTTCTCAAGCAGAAGCTCGGCGCAGCCGCGGATCGCGGAGAGGAGATTATTGAAGTCGTGAGCCACGCCGCCCGCGAGATACCCCATCGTCTCGAGCTTCTGCGCGCGATGGAGGCGCTCCTTGCTGCGCTTGATGTCCTCCGCGGCGTCGACAAGGTCGGTGATGTCCCGGATCACGCCGATGAGGTGCTGCTTTCCTGTCGGCGAGGTCCAGAGGGTCTTCCGGGTGACCAGCACGTGGGTCCGGCCCTTCGCGTCGGTCAGCATCTCCTCGTTGGAGTTCTCGCGGCCGGTCTCGAAGACGAGCTCGTCCTGGCGCCGGAACACCTCGGCCTGGGCCTTCGGGAAAAAATCGTAGTCCGACCTCCCCAGGATCTCCGCGCGCGGCCGTCCGAGCAGGGCGACGAAGGCCTCGTTGAACAGGACCCAGCGATGCTCGCGGTCCTTGACGAAAATGGGGTCGGCCACCGAATCGATGAGGGATTCGAGGAAGCCGGATTCTCCGCTCGGCACGGGAATCTCCATCCCGTTCAGTTTAGCCTCCGCCCCCCTTCCCCGCAAGCGCGAAACGGTCACACTCCACTTGACGCCGCATTCGCGCGCGCCTATGCTCTACGGGATGGCGAAGATTCTGGTGGTCGACGACGAGGTGTCCCTGACCGAGGTGCTGCGGGAATGCCTGCGGGGCGAGGGCCATAGCGTCGTGGTTTGCCACGATTCGACGGCGGCCGAACGGACGGCTCTCGAGGAGAGCCCCGACCTCGCGCTCATCGACTATCAGATGCCGCGCAAGACCGGGGTCCAGCTCCTCTCCGACCTGCGCGCCCGGGAGGAGACTCGCCTGCTTCCCGTGCTCCTCATCAGCGGCACCGAGGCCGTGCGCTTCGCGGGCCAGATTCCCCCCGAGCCGCGCGTGCGCTTCCTCGTCAAGCCCCTGGACCTGGACGTCCTCCTGACGATGGTCCGGGAGATGCTCGATCCGAACAGCTGGTCCGCGGGCATCTAGGCCTTGCTGACGCTCTCGGTCTTCGCCGTCGCGTTCCTTTATTCGTGCGTGGGCCACGCGGGCGCGTCCGGTTACATCGCCGCGATGACCCTGTACGGCCTGGCGCCCGGCGAGATCAAGCCCACGGCGCTCGCCCTCAACATCCTCGTCGCGTCGGTCGCGACCTGGCAGTTCCGGCGCGCGGGACATTTCTCCGGGCGCCTGTTCTGGCCGCTCGCGCTGGCCTCGGTCCCGTGCGCGTTCCTCGGCGGCTGGCTCAACCTGCCGACCCATGCCTTCAAGGTCGCCGTCGGCCTCGTCCTGCTGTTCTCCGCCGCCCGCTTCCTCTTCGATCCTCCGGCCGAGCGCGCGGCGAGGCATCCCTCCCTGCCGGCGTCTCTCGGCGTCGGCGCGGGCCTCGGCCTGCTCTCCGGCCTCACCGGGACGGGCGGCGGGATCTTCCTCACCCCGCTCGGGATCTTCCTGCGCTGGGACGCGACCAAGACGATCGCGGCGGTCTCCGCCGCGTTCATCCTCGTCAATTCCGCGGCGGGCCTCGCCGGGCATCTGGCGCGCATTCGCTCCTTTCCCGAGGCGGCGCCGGCCCTCGCCGTCGCGGCCCTGGCCGGCGGGGCCGCGGGCTCCTATCTCGGCAGCGCGCGCCTGCCCCACGCCGCGATCAAGCGCCTCCTGGCGGTCGTCCTCGCCATCGCCGGCTTCAAGCTGATTTTCGCCTGAACCGCTATAATCGGACCATGCCCGTCATCGCCAAGACCGCCGGACTGCTCGCGCTCTCCAACATCTTCATGACCTTCGCCTGGTACGCGCACCTGCGCAACCTGAGCGGCTCGAAGTGGTACGTCGCCGCCTTGATCAGCTGGGGCATCGCGCTGTTCGAGTACCTGCTTCAGGTCCCGGCCAACCGCATCGGCTACACGCAGATGAGCCTCGGCCAGCTGAAAATCATGCAGGAGGTCATCACCTTGAGCGTGTTCGTCCCGTTCTCGGTGCTGTACATGAAGGACGCCCTGCGCCTCGACTACCTGTGGGCGGCGCTGTGCCTGCTGGGCGCGGTGTACTTCATCTTCCGCGGCGCGGTCCCCGCCTAAAGCCAGCCGAGGACCTTTTCGCGGCTCGGCAGGCCGCCGGAATGCACGACCTTGCCGTCGACCACGACTCCCGGCGTGGAGAGGATGCCGTAGCCGGCGATGGCGGCGAGGTCCTCGACCTTCTCCAGGCGGATCTCCACGCCCTTCGCCTTCGCGGCGTCGGCGATCAGCGACATCGTCGCCTTGCAGTTGGCGCAGCCGGCGCCCAGAACCTTGATGTCCTTCATGTCGATCTCCTAAAGCACGGCGTTGAACACGAACCCGACCAGCATGATCCCGGCCGCGACCGTCCCCGCGAAGACCGCGATCAGGCGCGGCTTGAGGACCTTGCGTAGGATGATCATCTCCGGCGCGGACAGGGCGATGACGCTCATCATGAAGGCGAGGACCGTCCCCAGGGCCGCGCCCTTGGCCAGCAGCGCCTGGACCACCGGTATGATGCCGGCCGCGTTGGAGTACATGGGCACGCCCAGCGCCACGGCGGCGGGCACCGACCACCAGACGCCTTCGCCCATGAACGACGCCAGGAAATCCCGCGGAACGTAGCCGTGGATGCCGGCCCCGAGGGCCACGCCGAGAAGGATGTAAGGCCAGACCTTGCCGACGATCTCGCGGTCATGCGCGAGGCCCGCCTGGATGCGCTCGGCCCAGGTCATGGCCTCGTCCGCCTCCCCCGCCCCCGGGCGGCTGTTCTGGAGGGCGCGCACCCAGTCCTCCAGATGACTTTCCATGCCCAGCCAGCCGATCGTCATGCCGGCGGCGATCGCCACGGAGAGCCCCAGCGCCAGATACAGGCCCGCGACCTTCCAGCCCAGCATGCCGAACAGCATCGTCAGCGCGACCTCGTTGACCATGGGCGCGGCGATCAAGAAGGAAAAGGTCACGCCCAGCGGCACGCCCGCCTGCAGGAAGCCGATGAACAGCGGCACGGCCGAGCAGGAGCAGAACGGCGTGACCACGCCCAGCCCCGCGGCCATGACGTTGCCGATCCCGAGGCGGCGGCCGGAGAGCAAGGCGCGCGTGCGTTCCGGAGACACGAAGGTATGAATCACCCCCATGACGAACACGATGAGGGCCAGCAGCAGGATCACCTTGGGGGCTTCGTACACGAAGAAGCCCAGCGCGGATCCCCAATGAGAAGCCGGGTTCGCGCCGGCGAGTCGCACCACGGCGCCGGACAACTCGGCGAGATGCGCGTAGGCCAGCCACCAGACGGCGGCGGCGAGCGCGGTCGCCGTCAACGCCCGGGCGCTGGCCGCTTTCGCGTTCATGACGGGGTCAAAGCGGACGCTTGATGCTGAAGCCGCCGCGGATCTGGCCCAGCGTGTAGCCGGCGGCCCTGTCGTGGGGGTATGAAGACTTCAGCGCATCCCGCACGTCCCGCGGGACGTCCGCATCGGTCCCATGGCACCGGAGACACGCGCCCTGAGTCGGAATCGCCTTCATGTACCGGTAGAACCGGCCCTGAGGCTCCTCGACGACCTCGGCGTGCTCCAGGTCGGCCGATTTTCCCTTTTCCATGCGCTTCGCGAAGTCCGCGAGGACCTTCTGCTCCCACGCGTCGGGCAGCCCCAGCGCGGGATTGCGCGTTTTGAGCGAGACCCGGCTCACTTTCCAGCCGGTCTTGCGCGAGAGCTCGGCGGCGATCGCGGGCGCCGCGTCGCGGCACACCCCGATCGCCGAGGCGGGGCCGCCGGCCTTCATCTCCTTCTGCAGTTCGCCGCCCAGCCGCGCGGCCAGCTCCGTCACGACCTTGCGGCTTTCTTCCTGGAAACGATCCAGGTCCTCGGCCGCGGCGGCGACGGCGCCCGCGGCGAGCAGCAGGGAAGCGAGCAGGAACGGCGTCTTTCTCATCATCGGGCCCTCCCGGAATCCACGGCGAATGAATATCGTTTACGGAAGTGCAACGATGCGTCCACGAGCAGGATCAGGGCCGGGACCTCGACGAGCGGGCCGATGACGGCCGCGAAGGCCTGGCCGGAGTCGATGCCGAACACGGCGACGGCGACCGCGATGGCGAGCTCGAAGTTGTTGCTCGCCGCGGTGAAGGACAAGGTCGCCGTCTTGGGGTAATCGGCGCCGGCCTTGCGGCTCAGCCAGAAGCTCAGCAGGAACATGACGGCGAAGTAGATCAGCAGCGGGACCGCGATGCGCAGGACGTCGAACGGAAGGCTCACGATCAGCTTGCCCTTGAGGCTGAACATCACGACGATGGTGAAGAGCAGGGACAGCAAGGTCAGCGGGCTCACGCGCGGGATGAAGACCGTCTCGTACCACTCGCGCCCCTTGAGGCGGAGCATGGCCCAACGGGTCGCCATCCCCGCGACGAACGGGATGCCGAGGTAGATGGCCACGCTCTCCGCGATCTGGAGCATGCTCACGTTCACGGCGGCCCCGGCCAGGCCGAGCGCCGGCAGGAGGACGCCGATGAAGAACCAGGCGTAGACGCTGAAGAACAGCACCTGGAAAACGCTGTTGAAGGCCACGAGCCCGGCCGCGTACTGCGTGTCGCCCTCGGCCAGCTCGTTCCAGACGATGACCATGGCGATGCAGCGCGCCAGGCCGATCATGATCAGGCCGACCATGTACTCGGGATAGCCGCGCAGGAAGATCACCGCCAGCGCGAACATCAGGACCGGGCCGATGACCCAGTTCTGCGCGAGGGACAGCGCCAGGACCTTCTTGTCGCGGAACACTTCGCCCAATTCCTCGTAGCGGACCTTGGCCAGCGGCGGGTACATCATCAGGATGAGACCGAGGGCGATCGGGATGTTCGTCGTCCCGGCCTGGAAGCGGTTGACGAAGGCGGGCACATCGGGAAGGAAGAAGCCGAGCCCCACGCCGAGCGCCATCGCGGCGAAGATCCAGCCCGTGAGGTAGCGGTCGAGGAAGGAAAGCCGCGAGGCGCTCATCGCCCCGCCTTGACCGCCCGGGCGATCAGGTCCTTGACCTTCTCCTCGACGAGGTCTCGCACCTTCCGGAAATCGTCCGGGGACATGTTCTTGGGATCGGGAATGGCCCAATCCTCCTTGCCCTTGGACGGCACGAAGGGGCAGGCGTCGCCGCAGCCCATCGTGATCACCCAGTCCCAGGTCTGCTTCGGAAGGGAGTCGAGGCCCTTGGAGCGGTGGCCGCTCATGTCCACGCCCCGCTCCTCCATCAGCGCGACGGCCGTCTCGTTGACCTTCCCGCTCGGCCGCGAGCCCGAGCTCCAGGCCGCGATCTTCCCCGCGCCGTGACGCCGGGCGAAGCCCTCGGCCATCTGGGAGCGGCAGGAGTTCTCGATGCACACGAACAGCACGGTCGGGAGGGGCTTCATCGGCATGTCTCCTTGGCTGCGAGGATCTTTTTGAGGTTGGCCCGGTCGCGCTTCAGGCCGGGGATCTCGGCGAAGCACTCGCCGAGGCAGCCCACGAGCCGGGCATGGACCTTCCCGGCCGGCTTCGCCAAGGCGTAATGACGCCACTTCCCCGCCTGCCTGAAAACGACCAATCCGGCGGCCCGAAGAAACGCCAGATGCTGGGACACCTTGGATTGCGGAACTCCCAGCACGGCCATGAGATCGCAGACGCACACCTCCCGGCCCGACAGAAGGGCGAGGATGCGCAGGCGGGTGGGATCGGCGAAGGCCTTGAACAGAAGGTTATTCATATTCGTTTATACGAATATGATATCACCCCGGCCGGGGCGGGTCAACCTTTCTTTTCTTCGAGCTTCTTGTGCTCGCGCCCGAGCCGCCACGAGGCGTACAGCCAGAGCAGGGCCAGCGGGATCCCGAGCAGGGCCGCGCCCGTCGGGCCGCCCTGCAGCCACGCGACCCCGAGCAGGAGCAGGCCCGCCAGGCCGCGCGCGAAGCGGTAGACGAACATCTCGATGAAGGCCTTCACCCGGTAGATCACGTCGCGGTCGGTCGCCGAGTAGGTGGACTCCTTCGCGGTCTTGAACCAGGTGTAGCGGGTCACGCCGTCGAG
>JAMPYD010000399.1 GCA_023700845.1 Elusimicrobiota bacterium
CCACCGCCGCTACGATTTCCCCCGATGAAACGACTCGAGCTCGCCGTCCTCGCCGCGCTGATGGCCGCCGCCGCCCCCCTGCTCGCGGCCCCGCGGCTGTGCCAGAACGGATTGCCCCCCGCGCTCTCCGGGGACCTGTTCGCCCCCGTCGAGTGCTCGACGGCGACGAAATCCGCGGTCCTGCTCCCGGGGCTGCCGGCCGTGCGCCCGGCCAAGGGCGCCAAGGCGGACCTGAAGGAGCTCGAGGGCCGCTGGGAAGGGACCTTGATCCACGCCCTCGGCCGCTACGAGCTCCTGCTGACGGTCAAGCCGGGCCGGGGCGGCAGGGCCGAGCTGAGCCTGGAGATCAAGGAGCAGCAGTTCCGCGACCGCCTGACCGACCGGCTCGCCCTCGTCCCGGCCAAGGAGCGAGGCGTCTACGAGGCCGTGCTGACCACGACCTTGGCCCCCGACGCCTCGCTGAAGGGGCGCGCGATCCTCGGAACCGAGCCCGCGCCCGTGCCCGCGTCCCCGGCGGCGAAGGCCCCGCCCCCCGAGCGGCAGGCCGATCTCTCCTTCGCCAACGGCGCCGTCCACCGCGTCCACTTCGCGCTCAAGGGCAAGGCCGCGCTGCGCGTGCGCGCCTTCTCCGGCATCCCCGGCGCGCCCCTGCAGACGTTCGAGGTCGAGCTGGCGAAGACGAAGCGCGAAGCGCTTTGAGACGCCTCGCCGCCGTCCTGCTGACCGCCCTCGCCGCGCAGGCCCTCCGGGCCGAGCCCGCCGCGCCCGCGTCGTGCCCGCCCGGGAAGCTTCTGCCCGACTGCCGCATCGTCAGCTATTACGGCAACCCCCTCTCTAAAAGGATGGGAATCCTGGGAGAGCTCCCCGTCGACGAGATGCTCGACCGCCTGGAGGGTCAGGCCGAGGAGTGGCGGAAGGCCGATCCCGCGACGCCGGTGCTGCCCGCGCTCGAGCTGGTGGCCACGGTCGCGTCCACGGAGCCGGGGCCCGACGGGCTGTACCGCAACCGGATGCCCGACTCGCTCATCGAGAAGGTCATCGGCTGGGCCGCGCGCCGGGGCTGGCTCGTGATCCTCGATGTGCAGATCGGACACAGCACGGTCCGCGCGGAGGTCGAGCGCCTGCGCCCGTTCCTGGCCCGCCCGCACGTGCACCTGGCCCTCGACCCCGAGTTCGACATGCCGCGCGGCGTGCGCCCCGGCAAGCGGATCGGCACGAGCGACGGAGAGGACGTCAACGTCGCGTCCATCCTGCTCTCGACGATCGCGGCGAACGGGGGCCTGCCGCCGAAGCTGCTGATCGTCCACCGCTTCACCG
Organism: Elusimicrobiota bacterium; assembly: GCA_023700845.1. GTDB lineage: Bacteria > Elusimicrobiota > Elusimicrobia > UBA1565 > UBA9628 > GWA2-66-18. The sequence goes on from JAMPYD010000399.1 coordinate 1,318, forward strand.
AGGAGATGCTCATGCGCCGCGAGCGCATCCGCCTCGACCCGCGCGTGCAGATCGCCGTCGTCATGGACGGCTTCGGCTCCCCCGCGCTCAAGCGGCGGGTCTACCGCGTCACGGTCAGCAACGAGCCCGTCCAGCACGCGGGCATCAAGCTGTTCTACAAGAACGACAAGCCGCTGATGACGCCGCGGGAGCTGCTCGAGCTCGAGCCGAAGCCGTCGGTCGTCATCTACCAGTAGCGGCCCGCCTCAGCGGGCGAGGGCGGACGCCTTCACGAACACCACGCCGTCCTTCTCGTGCTTCGGCATCTCCTCCTTGAGGCAGTCGAAGGTCGTGCGGAAGTAGTGGTGGCCGATCGCGATGGCGGAGCCCTTCTTGCGCGCGATCGAGACGGCCTGGCGCAGCATCTTCGCGCAGAAGGGCTGCGTGTGCAGCTCCGCCGTGTCGAGGAAGACGTTGTTCGACGCCGCGGGGATGCCGGCCGCCGCGGCCTCCGCGTGGGCGACGCTCTTCTCGGAGACCTTCGAATCGAGGAAGTAGAGGCCCGTGGACTTGAGCTGGGCCATGAACGCGTTCATCAGGGGGCGGTTCCTGGTCGCTTTATAGGAGCGGTGGTTGTTGAGGCCTTTCGCGTTCGGGATCTGCTTCATCGCCTTGTCGAGGAGGGCGGCGACCTTGAGCGCGTCCTCGGGGTCCACGGCGTCCTTGGCCAGCTTCAGGGACTGGAACGGGTCGAACGGGTAGTGGATCATCAGCTCCTTCGACGGGGCGGCGGAGACGAGCGGCGAGACCTTCTTCGTGCGCGGCGACTCGGGCATGACGGCGAAGGTCATCTCCCCGGGAAGGGCCATCCACTCCTCGTCGGGCGGGGTCTTCTTGTAGTTCAGGCCGAAGTCGTCGATCACGATCGCCACCTGCGGGGCGGCGGCGAAGGCGGACGGGGAGGCGAGGAGCAGGACGGCGGCGAGCAGCTTATTCATGGTTCTCCAGGGCCCGGCGGCCGAGCCGCCAGGGCAGGACGAAAGCGACGAGGTTGAGGACGAGCCAGCCCGCGCCCGAGTACAGCGCGACGCGGGAATTCCAGGCGCCCGTGCCGAAGCGCTCGGCGAAATGCATCTGCATCGGGGCGGCGAGCAGGGCGATCGTGAAGCCGACGTAGAACAGGCAGGCCGCCATGTAGACGAAACCCCCCACCGACGACTCGATCTGGTGGATGTTCTCGACGGTGAAGTTCGGGAACAGCGCCCCGAAGCCGACGCCCATCACGCAGACGGCCAGCCCCACGGTGACCAGCGCGCCGAACGACAGCCACGAGGTGAAGCGGTCGGCCGCGAGAATCCAGTTCGTCATCAGGGCCAAGGTCGCCGCGATCGAGAGGATCGGGATCGCGGAGAACAGGAGCTTCTCCCGCATGACCAGCCCGATGTCGATCGGCGCGCTACGCAGCACCCACCAGGACTTCCCCTCGAGGCTGATCGCGGGGAAGGTGAAGCGCAGGCCCAGCGCCGCGAGGACGAAGCCGGCCGTGCCGACATTCAAAAAGGACACGAGGCTCTTCAGCTCGGCCGAATCCAAAGGAAGGCGCTGTATGCTGAACAGATACACGAACACCAGTCCTATGATCAGGAGTATTTGGGACCAATGCTTGACGTCGCGAAAAAACGTCGTCCGTTCCTTCCAGAGCAGCACCGCCGCGGAGCGAGCGCCCAACAAACGTTGTTCAGGCAGGAGTTTGAAGCCGTGCA
>JAMPYD010000400.1 GCA_023700845.1 Elusimicrobiota bacterium
GTGGTCAGCGCGACGTCGTGGTTGACCTGGACCGTGACGGGGTTCGTCAGGCACTCGTGCGCGAGGCCGCGAAGGGCGTCGGGCATCGTCGCCGAGAACAGCAAGGTCTGGCGGCTCTTAGGAATTTTTGCGAGGATTTTTCGAATCGACGGCAAAAATCCCATGTCGAACATCTGGTCCGCCTCGTCGAGGACGAGCACCTCGACGCCGGCGGATTTGAAGTGGCCCTGCTCCATGTGGTCGATGAGGCGGCCCGGGCAGGCGACGACGATCTCGCAGCGGCCGTGCAGGGCCTGGATCTGCTGGTGCATGCTGACGCCGCCGTACACGGTGGCGGCGCGGATGCCGGTGCCGCGCCCGAGGACGTCGAAGCTCTCCTTGATCTGCTCGGCGAGCTCGCGGGTCGGGGCGACGACGAGCGCGCGCACGAGGCCGCGCGGGCCGGCGCTCAGGCGGTGGAGGATGGGCAGCGCGAACGCCGCGGTCTTGCCGGTGCCCGTCTGGGCGAGGCCGAGGACGTCGCGGCCTTCCATGACCTTCGGGATCGCCTGGGTCTGGATCGGGGTGGGGGTCTTGTAGCCGTGCGCCTTGAGGGCCGCGGCGAGGGTGGGATGCAGATTGAACGCTTCGAAACTCATGACTCTCCTGGAAATGAAAAAGGCCGTCCCGATACGAGGACGGCCATAAATCCGTTCCGTGCGGATAGGATACCAAATCCGGAGCCGTCCCGCCGGGACGGCGGCCCCGGCAGGATCGTTGCTATGCTGTTCCCCTGTGAGAAAATCCATCGGGATCTGGCTGCTGCTGTGCTCCGCCTGCGTGTGGGTCGTGCTCGTGACCGGCGGGGTGACCCGCCTGACCCATTCCGGGCTCTCCATCGTCGAGTGGAAGCCGGTGACGGGCGTGATGCCGCCGCTCGGCGCGGCGCAGTGGGAGCGGGAGTTCGAGAAATACCGGGGCAGCCCCGAGTTCATGAAGGTCAACGCCGGCATGGACCTCGAGGGCTTCAAGTCGATCTACCTGATGGAATACTCCCACCGCCTGCTGGCCCGGGGCGCCGGCCTCGTCTTCGTCGTGCCGTTCCTCTACTTCGCGTTCAAGCGGCGGCTGGAGCGGCCGCTGATCCCCAAGCTGACCGGCGTCGCGCTCCTCTGGGCGCTGCAGGGCGCCCTCGGCTGGTACATGGTCGCCAGCGGGCTGGTCAACGAGCCCCGCGTCAGCCAGTACCGCCTGACCGCCCACCTGCTCGCCGCCTGCCTGCTCTACGCGGTGATGCTGTCGATCGCGCTCGAGCAGCTGCGGCCGGCCGACGCCGCGGACGCGGCGCCGCCACGCTGGCTCTCCCGGCTCTCGGCCTTCCTCGTCGGTCTCGCCTTCGTCACGATCGGCTCGGGAGGGCTCGTCGCGGGGCTGCGCGCCGGCCTGGCGTTCAACACCTTCCCGCTGATCGGCGGCTACTGGGTCCCGCCGTACCTGTTCGAGCTGAGCCCGCTCTGGCGGAACTTCTTCGAGAACAAGCTCACGGTCCAGTACGACCACCGCGTGCTGGCGGCGCTCCTGGCCGCGGCCGTCCTCGCCGGCTGGCTCGCCGGGCTGCGCTGCCGTCTTCCCCGGCGCGCGATGAACGCGCTCCACGCTCTCGCCGCGGCGACCGCGGTGCAGTTCACGCTCGGCGCGTTCACCCTTCTGTACCGGGTGCCGGTCGTCCTCGGCGCGGCGCATCAAGGCACGGCCCTGATCGTGCTCGCCGCCGCGCTGCTCCTGCGGCGCGAGGCGGCGGCCGGCGGCGTCACGCGAGCCTGACCGGGACGGCGAGGTTCCTCCATGGCCCCGCGAGCGGGCGGGCGCTACACTGAGATCGGCACAGGAGGTCCGCCATGGAAAAAATACTTTCGTTCGCGCTCGTCCTGGCCGCGGTCCTCGCGTCCGCCGAGGACGCGAACAGGCCCTCCGGCCCCGCGAGGATAAACCCGAGCCAGACCATTCCTCCGATCAATCCCAGCCAGACGATCACCCCGCCCCGGCCGGGCTCCTCGCCGCGGCCGGCGGCGACCCCGCCGCTGACGGCCCGGGTCTTCATCGCCATCACCCGCGGCGTCAACGCGGCGAGGGGGATGCCGCCGTTCGGAGAAGCGGGCATCCCCATCGACGGGCTCGTCGTCGCGAGCGACCGCGGCTCCGTGATCCTGACCGGCGTCGCGCGCACGGCGCGGGACCGCGCCGAGGCGGGAGCCCGGGCCGAGGCGATCGCCGGCGCGGGCAATGTGGTCAACCGCCTCACCGTCGGGCCGTGAGCGCTCGGGCGGAAAGAGCGAACCCGCCTCGCGAAGCGTCTCGGGAGGCGGGTTCGACCGGAGTCAAAGCTGGCGGGGCCGACGGGATTTGAACCCGCGATCTCCGCCTTGACAGGGCGGCGTGTTAGGCCAGCTACACCACGGCCCCGCAACGAAACGAGTATAGCAAATCCCGCCCGTTATTTTTCCAGCGTCTTATTTTTGAGCGGAGGAGCCGACGATCTCGATCGGGAGGTAGGTGCCGGGCGCGGCGGGGATCACCATCACGTCGTCGCCGTCGAGGCGCAGCGCGCTCACGCCCTCGGGCAGGCGGAAGTCGACGTAGTAGGCGGCCTCCTGATTCATCACGCGCGGCTCGGCGGCCGAATGCTCCGGCGTGGTGAAGAACGACCCTTGGATGTCGACGTAGATGTCCTTGATGTAGGCGTGCCGGCCTCCGGTGAACTCCACGTAGGAGACGGGACCGGCGCGCAGGGCGCCCTGCTCGAGGATCGCCTCGAAGGCTTCCTTGCTCGTGACCCAATGCCGGTAGACCCGGCCGGGGGCGCTCAGCTCCTCGACGCGGCCGGGCGCGCCGTTGAACTCCGTGATCGTTTTCGTATCCGAGGTGGCCAGCTCGGCGCGCACCTTGACCATTCCGCGCATCGCCATGATCCGGCGCGTCGCCGCGGCCGTGGTCTGCCTCGCTTCCATGAGGAGCCCGACCCAGCGCGGGCCGCCCGCCTTGAGCGGAGCCTCGGACGGCGCGGCGGGCGCGGGCCGGA
>JAMPYD010000015.1 GCA_023700845.1 Elusimicrobiota bacterium
CCCCCCCCCCGTATGTCCGCCGGTCCCGGCGCTCAGGCGGCCGCGGCCTCGGCCGCGACGCGCTTGTCGAGCTCCTTGACGACGCCGACGGCCTCCTCCGTGCGGTCGACGGCGAAGACGACCTTCGTCGTCTCCCCGTGCGACGTGCCGTACAGATAGCGGAGCGCGATGCCCTTTTCCGTCAGCTTCCGCGTCAGGCGATCGACCTCTCCGGGGCGGTTGGGGAGGTCCAGGCGGAACACCTTGTCGTCGGCGACCTGGAAGCCCTCGCTTTCGATGGCCCCGCGCAGCCCGTTCTCCTTTTCGAGAAGGAAGCGGAAATACGCGACGTCGCCGAGGTTCTCCACGAGAAGGCTGTCGATGTTCGCGCCCTCCTGGGACAGCAGCTCCGTCAGCCGGCGCACCACCGCAGGCCGGTTGGGCGCGACGACGACGAATTTATGCGCCATCTGCCGGCTCAGCTCCTGGCGTCCCGCGAGCTGCCGCGCCTGGCGCGGCGACAGCGTGCGGCGCTCGCCGCGGGCGAGCTCGACCTTGAAGAAACGGTGATCCGTCGCGAGCCGCTGGCCGTCGGCCAACTCCACCCGCGAGGCGACGCCGTGCTCGCCGGGGCCGTAGCCGGACCAGTCGTACCACCACGAGCCCCCGGCCTGACGGCAGGGCTGCCAGGCGCCGTCGTTGACCGAGACCTCCACGCTCCGGACTCCCGGCATGGCGGCGATGCGAAAGGTGTAGGCGTCGGACGTGATCGTCTCGTCGTGGCGCGGGTATTCGATCGCGACCACTGTTTTATTCATGGGTTCGGTCATGCTTCCTCCCTGGATGCTTGTCTGCGGCCCGGGTCGGGCCGGCGTTTGCGAAGCGGCATCCTAGGACTTGTCCGCCGGGAAGTCGATTGCGGGCCGCTGAATAAAATTCGACGGCGCCGCGACGCTTTCCGGACGGCGCGGTCCGTTAAGTCATAGGGCCCAGCGCTCCCTGGGCCGAATGCTCCTCACGCTCGCGCGCGCGTCCGCCGTACAATGAACGGGATGAGATCCGTCCGGCGCCTCGTCGCCGCGTCTCTCGCCGTCCTCCTCTGGCTGGAGGCCTTCGCCCCGTCCGCCTGGGCCCAGGTCGCCGCGCGGGCGGCGTCCGTCCCGTCCTCGTCCGTCCCGGGCGCTTCCGCCGCCGCGGCCGCCGTCGTCCCCGCGCCGCCGGGCTTGAACGCGCCGGGCCTGTCCGCGTCGGCGCTCACGCTGTCCCCGTTCTCGGCCGCGGCCGCTCCCGTTCCCCTCGCCGCCCCCGCTCTCGCTCCCGCGTCCGCGCTCGCTCCTGCGCCCGCCCTCGCCCTCGCGTCTCCGGCGATCCGTTCGGCGCCGGCCGCGTCGCCGCGCGGGAAGGCGGCCGCCGAGGCCGGCGCCGCCGGCCGGGTCTCCGCCCTCCAGGAGTCCGCCGCCCAGGCCCTCGAGCAGGTCTCCTCCGCCGCGTCCTCGCGCGCCGACCTGAAGCGCTCGGGCGACGAGCTCGAAGGCATCCTCAGCGGCGAGACGCTTCGGCGCCCGGCGGCCGGCGATTCCGGGACGCTCGCCGCGGAGCCCTCCTCCGCGGGGCCTTCCCTGCGCCCGGCGCGGGCGTCCGCGGAGCCGACCGCCTCCGAGCCCGCCGCGCCGATGCCGGAGATTCCGGCGCAGGCCCGCAGCGGCTTCCGCCTCTACGCGGCGGGCATCTCCGTCGTCAAGGTGGGCATCGAGGCCCTCAATCTCGTCGTGCCGACCCTCCTGCTGTCCCAATTCGGCGCCGCCACCCTCGTGGGAGCGCTCTTCCTGTCGGCGCAGCTCGCGAACCTCGTGGCCGGCTGGCTCGCCGGGCCGCTCGTGGACCGCTTCAGCCCGTCCAAGGTCCTGGCCGCGACCGCCGCGCTTCAGATCACGGCCATCGGCGCGATCCCGCTCGCCTTCGCCTTCGGCACCACGCTCGGGCTTCCGGTCATCTTCGCGCTCTTCACGGTCAACGGCTTTCTCGGCGGGGCGTTCGACATCGCCCGGCGCGCGGCCCTGCCGCAGATTCTCGGCCGCGACGAGCGCGTGCTCAACGCCCACAACGCGAAGATCTACATCACGCGCGAGCTCGCCGCGATGGCCGGCATCTTCGGGACGGGCTTCCTCCTCGAGAGGCTCGGCTATCTCGCCACCCTCGGAATCCATCCCGCGGCCTATATCGTCGCCGCCCTTCTCTTCGCCCGTCTGGCCTTCCGCGGGAACGCGGCCGCCCCGGCCCCCGCGAAGCCCGAGGCCTCCCCGGAAAAGAAGCCCGGCGGCATCCTCGCGGCGCTCAAGGGCCTCACCCGCGGCGCGCGCCTGGTGTGGTCGAACCCCGACCTGCGCCGCGCCGCCCTGCTGAACGTCCCGGTCATCACCCTCCATAATCTTTTCCATCAGATGCTCGCCGTCGTGTACGCGGCGAAGGTCCTCGGCTCGCCCGCCTCCGCGGCGATCCTGCTCGGCGCCTGGAACCTCGGCGAGTTCGCCGCGGCCCTGCTGCTGCGGCGCCAGGCCGCGCGCCAGGGCGAGGGGGCCGGCCTCGGCCCGGCCTGGCTGCGCTACGCCGCCGGCGCCGTCCTCGGGGCGTGGCTGCTGTGGCTTTTCCCGACCGTCTGGGTCGCCGCGCCCGTCATCTTCCTGATGGCGCTGGCCATGCTCGGCAACGAGCTCGGGCTCGCCTCCTACTTCCAGTCCGCGGCCTCCAAGGAGGACGTCGGCGCGGTGACCGGCTTCGTCTACTCTCTGGCCACCACCGTGGGGATGGCCGCCCTGCTCGCGATGGGCTGGATCTTCGACGGCTTCGGCGGGCCGGCGGGCATCCTCGTCCTCGCCCTCGTCCTCAGCGCGACGTCCGCCTTCTTCTGGCTGTCCGCCCGCCGCCGCTAGCCGACGCGCGGCAGCTTCACGATCGTCAGCCAGAAGTCGTCGATCACCTTGATGATGCGCTGGAACTGCTCGAAGTCGACGGGCTTGGTGATGTAGCAGTTGGCGCCGAGGTCGTAGCACTTCACGACGTCGGTGTCGGCCTGGGAGGTCGTGAGCACGACCACGGGGATCAGCTTGAGGGCCGGGTCGGCCTTGAGCTCCTTGAGCACCTGGCGCCCGCTCACGCGCGGCAGGTTCAGGTCGAGCAGGATCAGGTCCGGCATCGGCGCGTCCTGGAACGGCGGCTGCCGCCTCAGGCGCTGCAGCGCCACGTCGCCGTCCTCCGCGACCGCCATGCTCACGATCACCTTGGAGTCCTTGAGGGCCTCCCGGGTGAGGAGCACGTCGTCCTCGTCGTCCTCGACGAGCAGCACTTCCAGGGGCTTAGCCATCATGTTTCTCCTCCTTGGCCGGAGCGTGGGACGCGCCGAGCGTGAAATAAAACGTCGAGCCTCGGCCCGGCTCCGACTCGACCCAGATCCGGCCGCCGTGGCGCTCGACGATCTTGCGGCAGATGGCGAGCCCGATGCCGGTGCCGGGGAACGCCGTCGTCGAATGCAGGCGTCGGAACATCTTGAAGACCTCGCTCAGGTAGGGCTTGTCGATGCCGATCCCGTTGTCGGCGACCGCGAACGTCCACTCGTCCCCGGCCCGGCGCGCCGAGACCCGGACCACGGGAGGCTTCTCGCCGCGGAACTTCAGGGCGTTGCCGATCAGGTTCTGCAGCACGCGGGCCAGCTGCTCCGGGTCGGCGGTGACGACGGGCAGGGGCTCGACGACGATCTCGGCGCCGGCCTCCTTGCGCTGCGCGTCGAGGTCCGCGAGAACGTCGCGCAGCAGCTTGTTGACGTCCGTCGGGACCGGCGCGAGCTCGCGCGAGCCCGCCCGGGAGTAGGTGAGCAGGTCCTGGATGAGGCTTTGCATGCGCTCCGTGCTGGCGGTGATGCGGGAGATGAACTCGTCGCCCTCGGGGTCGAGCTTCCCCTTATACCGCTTCGACACGAGCTGGGCGAAGCCGGCGATGCGGCGCAGGGGGGCCTGCAGGTCGTGCGAGGCGACGTAGGCGAATTCCTCGAGCTCCCGGTTGGAGCGGCTGAGATCCTCGGCGCGCGCCGCCTGGCGGGCGAGCTCGTGCATGCCGCCGGTGAGCCGGCGGATGATGAACATCCCGCTGAGCAGGATCGCCGCGGCGAGCAGGCCGTTGAAGCCGAAGATGACGGCCACCTGCCACGCCAGCGTGGCGCGGATATCGCCCGAGTCCATGATCACCTCGACGCGGCCCACGGGAGCGTCGGCCGGCCGCGCGCCGGGGGCGACGATGGGCGCGGTCACTGTGATGCCCGCGTCGGACGCGCCGGCGCGCGAGAAGCGGGCCCATTCGGCGCCCCGGTCGTCGAGGATTCGCAGCGAGGCGAGCGCCTCCTGGCCCTCGTAGTACGAGGCGACGCGCCCGAGCTCCTCCCGGTCCTCGAGGCTCAGCGGGACGAAGGCCGCGCGGGCCGCGGCGGAGGCGACGGCCTCCCCGCGCTGGGTGCGGGAGTGCTCGAGCAGGACGCGCATGCGCAGCGCGGAGAGCGCGGTCGTCCCGCCGCCCAGCAGGACGGTGAGGACCGAGAACGCGAGCATGAGCCGGCGCGCGAAGGCCTCCCAGCGCAGCGCTTCCTCGGTCCCCAGGGGGCTCATCGCGGTCCTCCCGGGACGCGCACGCCCCAGCGCCGGGCGAGGACCTCGTTGACGATGAGGCGCCCCGCCGGGACGTCCGCCGCCGCGCCGGCCGGTAGGCCCTTGGCCGCCGCGTTCGCCACTCCCACGGCGTGGCGCAGCATCGCCGCGCGGTCGGTCTCGATCCCCAGAAAGGCCCCGCGCGCGACGAGGCCGTTTCCCGCCGCGATGAGGGGAATCTTCCGCGACAGGGACGTCTTGACGGCGAACTCGAAGGCGGCGCCCTCGGTCAGAGTGGAATCCCCGAGGATCCAGACGGCCTCGGCGCTCTTCAAGGCGCGCGGCAGGGCCGCGGGGAGGTCGCGGAGGTTCTCGATCCGCACGTCGGCGAGTTCGACGCCCCGCCGCCGCCCGGCGGCGCGCAGATCGATGAAGAACGACTCGTAGCTCTTCGTGTGCACCGCCGCGACGCGCCGCCAGCCGGCGGCGCGCGCGAAGTCGAGCGCCGGGGCCGGGTCGTAGCTGTCGAGGCACTGCAGTCCGGGCCCCTCGAGCTCGCGGCCGAGCCAGACGCACGCCCGGGCGCCCGCCGCGGAGACCACGCGGTCCGAGGCGTGCAGGGCCGCCAGGAAGCGGCCCTTCTCGATCGGGTCTCCGAGCCGTTCCCGGTCGAAGGCGAGCACGATCACGTCCGGGCCGGCGCGCACGTTCGCGGCGCCGCCCGGCACGATCAGGGACACCTTCGCCGCGAACGCCTGATGCGGCTGGGCCAGGAGCAGCGCGGCGAGCAGAATGCGTGTCCGCTTCATCGCCGCCTCAGAAGGTGACCACGACGGCGGTCTGCAGGATCCGCCCGTCGATGATGATGGATTTCGACGAGGTCGGCATCGCGTAGAAGAGATACAACGCCTCGGCCTTCAGCATGATGTTCTCGTTGACGGCCAGCCGGGCGCCGCTCGCGAAGGAGCGGAGGACCTCGCGGCCGGGGCCGCCTCCGGTCCTGCCGCTGTGATAGTTCTCGAACCGCCCCCAGCCGTCGACCCGCCTCTCTCCGACGCGGAACAGCGGATGCGCGGCGCTGACGAAGGCGCCGTGCGTGACCCAGGAGGTCGATCGCAGGGACTGGCCCATGCCCTCGTCGCCGGTGGCGTGGACGTGCAGGTACTCGGCCAGGAGGTCGAACTCGCCCGGCGTCCAGCGCAGGTGCGCGCCCGCCAGCTGCAGGACCCGCCGGTTCTCCCGGTCCCACGCCCCGCGATAATAAGAGGCGCCGGCCTCCCCGACGCCGTCGCGCGAAAGCGCGGCCTGGCCGCCGAGGGCGATGTCCTTGTTGTTGTTGCCGGAGCCGAGGTTCCCGCTCAGCGAGAGGCCTCCGGGCGTGGAAGGGTTGCGCAGGGATGCCGTGCTGCCGGTCAGGCTGCCGTAGCCGTTGACCGCGTAGGCCCGGGCGTCGAAGCCCCAGCCGCCGTCCAGCTCGAAGCGCCGCGAGAGCACCGCCCCCGCGTCGGCGATCGGAAGGCCGAGGATGCCGCTGATGAAGACCGGGGCGCTGATCTCGACGCGTTGGAAGGGGTAGAAGCGGCGCGAGTTGTAGTAGTTGAACGGCAAGGTCACGCGCCCGGCCTGCAGGCGCAGGTCCCGCCAGGGCAGGGCCGCGTCGAGATAGGCGTACTGGATGCGCGTCTGGCCGACGGTGTTGCCGATGTTCCGGAAGGACAGGTCCATCAGGAAATCCACGTTCTCGTGGACCCGGGTCGTCGCGAACAGGCCCGCGGCTTCCAGCTGGAAGCCCTTGGAGATGAGGTTCCCCTCCGGGGTGCCTCCGAGCAGCGCGGGGGGGCCGTGGATCCGCACGCGGGATTCGAGGGGCATCAGAAGGCTGCCGTAGCCGGTGAAGGCGACCTTCGCGCCCGCGGAGGCGGCCGCGAGCGAGACGAGAAGGACGGCGGACGCGAGCCGGCGAACGATATCCCCCATGTAATTCCGATCATAACGCGCCGGGCGCCCCGCCGCCATGCGGGGGTTGTCAGAGGTGTCAGCGAAACTCGATCCCGGACACATAGGTCGATTATAAGCCTCCACCCGGAACGGGAAAATAGACGCGGCGTCTCTTTTCCTTGGCGGAACGGTGACGGGCGGTGTGCTAGAATCCGCCCATGGCCAAGAAGTTCTTCGTCGGGGTGGACGTCGGCGGCACCAAGATCGCGGCGGGGCTGGTGACGCCCCGCGGCGAGATCATCGGCTGGGAGAAGGCCTCCACCCCGCGAGCCAAGAGCGCCGGCGAGGTGATGAAGGTCATCGTCCGCGCGGTGCGCGACGTGATCTCCGACGCGGGGCTCAAGCCCCGCCGCCTTCGCGGCATCGGCATCGGCGTCCCCGGGCTGGTGGACGCCAAGACGGGCAAGGTCCTCGTCGCGCCGAACATCCCGATCGCGGGCTATCCGATCGCGGCGGAGCTGGAGCGCCGCTTCGGCGTGCCGGCGGCCATCGGCAACGACGTGAACCTGGGCGTGCTCGGCGAGAGCTGGCGCGGCTCCGGGCGCGGCGTGGACGATTTCGTCGGCATCTTCCCCGGCACCGGCGTCGGCGGCGGCGTGGTCTCCGGCGGCCGTCTCCTGCTCGGCGCCAACGGCGCGGCGGCGGAGCTGGGGCACGTCGTGCTGGACCCGGCGGGCCCCAAGTGCGGCTGCGGCGCGCGCGGCTGCCTGGAGGCCTACGCGAGCCGCACCGCCATCGAGCGCGACATCCGCGCCGGCGTCAAGGCGGGGGAGAAGACCGACATCGTCGCGCTCAACGGCGGGGGGCTCGAGCAGATCAAGAGCAAGGTCCTCGCGCGCGCGCTGCGCCATCGCGACCCGCTCGTCACCCGCGTCCTGCGCGCGGCCGCCGAGCGCCTCGGCGACGGCTGCGTGAGCATCCGCCACTGCTTCGACCCCGAGCTGTTCGTCCTGGGCGGAGGCGTGATCGAGGCGTGCGGCGACTTCATCCTCCCCATCGTCAAGCGCCGCCTCGCCGCCGACCCCCTGTTCAAGAAAATCGGCCCCTGCAAGGTGACCCGCTCGCGTCTCGGCGACGACGCGGTCGTGCTCGGCGCCGTCGCGCTCGCCCGCGAACGGCGCTAAAAAAAGACGGCCTTAAACCCCGGATCGGCCCTTAACGGCGGGCGATTCGCGTGCTATACTCGCGGCATGCCTATGAGCGCGCGGGCGACGGCGGTCTGCCTCCTGCTGTGCTCGGCCTCCGCGCTCGCCGCGCCTCCGGAGGCCTTCGACGCCGCTCCGACGCGCGCGGAGATCCAGGCCCTTCTGGGCGGCGCCCCCTTCGCCCCCGGTATCCCCGTTCCCAAGGGCGTCCCCGTTCCCGTCCCGCCGCGGTTCAAGCCCGGAGACGCGGTGACGGGTCCGGTGACCAAGGTCCTGGATGCCGACACCTTGCTCGTGGAGTCGAAGGGGGAATCGGTTCAGATCCGCCTCGACGCCGTGGACGCGCCCGAAACCCCTCACCCGGAGCACGGCAAGCCCGGCCAGCCCTACGGCGAGGAGGCGGCCTCCTTCGTGCGCGGCCTCGTTCTGGGCAGGACCGTCACGGTGACCATTAAGGAAGCGGACAAGTTCGGACGCTTCATCGGCTGGGTGACGCTCCCCGACGGCCGCGCTCTCCAGCGCGAGATGCTGCGCGGCGGCTGGGCCTGGTGGAATTTCTTCTTCGACAAGAACGAGGAGCTCAACAAGCTCGAGAACGAGGCCGTCCTCGCCGGCCGGGGGCTGTGGGCCGGCAAGGCGCGCGGCGGCGAGCTGTGGCCGGAGGCGCCCTGGGTCTTCCGCCGCCGCACGGCCGCCGGGCTCCGCCGCATACTTCCGGGCGAGGAAATCGATTTCACGGTCAAGCACATGCCGGACGCCGACACCGCCGCGCTCGGCACGCGCCAGTCCGTCTACGACTACATCCGCCTGGCCGGCGTCGACGCGCCCGAGGTGTCGCACGGACGCACCAAGCCCGGCCAGCCCTACGGAAAAGAAGCCGGCGAGCGCGCGGCGGAGCTCATCGCGGCCGAGGGCATGAAGATCCGGGTGAAGGTCGAGGATGTCGACCCTTACGGCCGCCTGGTCGGCTGGATCCGCCTGCCCAGCCGCGGCGGCGTCTGGCTCAACGAGCTTCTCGTCGAGGAGGGCTGGGCGTGGTGGTACGAGCGCTACTACCCGAACCTCGGGGAGCTCGGCCGCAAGCAGTCCCGCGCCCGCGAGGCGCGCCTCGGCCTGTGGGCCGATCCGAACCCCGTCCCGCCCTGGGACTTCCGCCGAAGCCAGCGCCCCGTTAACTGACTCCCGACGTATTCTTTACAGCGTCGCCATGGGCGGCGCGGGGTCCTCCGCCGTACAATGAGACGCGGAGGTGGATTATGCGAAACCCCATTTCGTCGCTCGCGTTGGTTCTCGTGCCTCTCTCGTTGGCGCTCGGCGCCGCGCCCGTCCGGGCGCAGTGCGTCGCCGCCACGGCCGCCTGGAAGAACAGCGCGATCGCCGCGCAGTCGGCGCCGTTCACCGCGCGCTTCACGGTGGCCCCGTCCGCGGCCAGGATCGACGGCGTGACCGGCCTGTCCCCGGCGGCCGCGACGGGCTTCGCGGGCCTGGCCGTCATCGTGCGCTTCAACAACGCCGGCTACATCGACGCCCGCAACGGCGGCGTCTACGCGGCCGACGCCTCCATCCCGTACACGGCCGGCGCCGTCTACGCCTTCCGCCTCGCGGTGGATCCCGGGGCCAAGCGCTATTCCGTCTGGGTCGCGCCTCCCGGGGGCGCGGAGCGCGCGCTGGCGGCGAACTTCGCCTTCCGAACCGAGCAGGCCGGGGCCTCGAGCCTCGGCAACTGGGCCCTGACGGCCACGTCGGGCGGCCACCAGGTCTGCGCCTTCGCGCTGTCCTCCGGCGACACGGTCCCGCCGACGGCGAGCGTCACCTCCCCCGCGGCGGGGACGGTCGTCTCCGGCGCCGTCACCCTCGCGGCCGCGGCCTCCGACAACGTCGGCGTGGCGGGCGTGCAGTTCCAGGCGGACGGCGTCAACGTCGGCGCCGAGGCGACGCAGGCGCCCTACTCGACGACCTGGAACACGGCCGCGGCGTCCAACTCGACGCACCTGCTGACCGCGATCGCGCGCGACGCGGCGGGCAACAGGGCGTCGAGCCCGGCGGTGACGGTCACCGTCAACAACGTCGCGCCGCCGCCCTCGGGCTGCGTCGTCGTCGGCTCGGCGTGGCGGGGCGAGATGTTCGCCCCGCAAAGCGCCGCCTTCGTCGCCAGCTTCGACGCCGTCCCCGACACGGCGAGGATGGACGGCGTGACCGGCCTGGCGGGCGGCGCCGTCTCGGATTATTCGAGGCTGGCCGCCGCGGTCCGCTTCAATAACGCGGGCTTCATCGACGCGCGCAACGGCTCGGTTTACGCCGCGGCCGCCGCGATCCCCTACTCGCCCGGGGCGAAGTATCACTTCCGGCTCGTCGTGGATCCTTCGGCGCGCCGCTACTCGGCCTACGTGACCCCTCCGGGAGCCTCCGAGGCCGCCGTCGGGACCAACTACGCGTTCCGCGCGGAGCAGGCGTCGCTGTCGAGCTTCGACCGCTGGGCGGGCCTCGCCGGCGGAGGGACTCATCAGGTGTGCGGGTTCTCCGCCGCGGGCGCTCCGCCTCCGGCCTCGGACCTGACCCCGCCGGCCGCGGCCTTCGTCTCTCCGGCGGCCGGCGCCACCGTCTCCGGCTCGGTCGCGCTGACCGCGACCGCCTCGGACAACGTGGGCGTGGCGGGCGTGCAGTTCCAGGTCGACGGCGCCAACCTGGGGGCGGAGCTGACGCAGGCCCCCTACACCTTGGCGTGGAACAGCGCCTCGGCGGCCAACGCCTCGCACACTCTGAGAGCGGTCGCCCGGGACGCGGCCGGCAACAAGGGCTCCGCCTCCATCACCGTGACGGTCAACAACGCGCCGCCGCCGACCGGCGGCGCCGACCGCTTCGGGATCAAGATGCTGTATCCCTCGAGCGCGGGCGGCAAGAACTGGGTCTCCACCTGGGACAACGGCAGGGCCCGCACGTTCTCCTCGGGGCAGGCGGATCCCGAGGATCCCTGGTTCCGCGGGAGGGGCAACGCCGTCTACGGCGCCGACGGGAAGGGCGTGTTCTCGATGTCGGGCTCGGTCCCGCGCATGTACATCCACGACCCGCAGCTGCAGCAGAGCTGGCGCAACGTGGAGTCGACGGTGTACGCCTACCGCGTCGCGGACAGCGGCACCGCGTACGGCGGCATCGTCCACCTCACGCGCACCAACCACAGCGCCTACGGAGCCTCGGAGACGATCAACGGCTGCGACAGCCGGGGCAACGGCGCCCGCTTCCGTTACGACGGGCACATCGATTTCGAGAAGGAGACGAAGCACCCCTCCTCGACGCCCGTCAAGAACAGGGCGATCTGGTCGACGCTCCCGTACCGGACCTGGATCGGCTACAAACTGGTGGTGTACGACCTGCCCAACGGCAACGTGAAGCTCGAGAGCTACATGGACCTCACCGACGGCGCCAACGGCGGGACCTGGACCAAGGTCAACGAGCTCGAGGACACGGGCGCGAACTTCGGCGTGGGCGGCGCGGCCTGCAAGTCCGGGATCGATCCGGCGCTGCGTCTGACCAACAGCGACTCGCGTCCCGGCTCGGAGACCGGCCGGCCGAACATCGCGGTCTACTGGCGCAGCGACAACGTCGGCACGAACGGCCTTCTCTACAAGAAGATGAGCGTCCGGGAGATCGCCGCGCCCTGAGGCGCGCGTGGGGCGTAATCCAACCGGGCAAAAAAATATGCCCCCAAGGGGACAGGCGCGCGCTTCGCGCGCGCCTGCTCTTGATATTCGATTCCCCTTGGGGGCGGAATCAAACCGGGCAAAAAAATATGCCCCCAAGGGGAATCGAACCCCTGTTTCAGCCTTGAAAGGGCCGCGTCCTAACCGTTAGACGATGGAGGCGAAAATCGAAAACTGTGAGCCGGGTGGGAATCGAACCCACGACCCCATGCTTAAAAGGCACATGCTCTACCCCTGAGCTACCGGCTCCGAAGCAAGCATTATACTTAATTCTTATCTTCGCGCCGGCCGAGCTGGTCGAGCGTGCGCCGCCAGACCTTGTAAAGGTCGGTGGCCTTGCGGCGTCCGGGGGGGAGCATCTGGTCGAGCGTCTGCCACCAGAAGCCGCCGCACAGCGAGCGCGGCATCGCGCAGGAGGCGGTCGTGTAGAGGATCGCGATGTCCTTGCGCGCGCCGTCGGCGTCGTCGGGAGCGAGCCACCAGTAGCCCTTGAGCTCCTCCTTCTCGACGTAGCCGAGGCTCGAGACCATCAGCTTCTGCTTCGGCAGCGCGTCGCCCGTCGCGTCGAAGGCGCGCTCGAACCCCATGCCGAGAGGATTCTCCTCGGGCTGGATGCTGAGGCCGACGACGTCGAGGTTCCGGCCGAAGCCGCGCTTGACCTGCTTCGGGATCCAGCCCGACAGCGCGTGCGCCTGGTCGGGCGCGGTCTCCTCCCACGCGTACAGGGTCGCGACGGTCTCGAGCTCGGGGTCGAGCTCCTTGACCTTGTTGACGCCCGCGTTGTACGTGCGGTAGACCTGCTCGGGGGAGAACGGCGCGCTCGCGCCGCCGATCCAGTCGCCGTTGAGCTCGGTGCCGACCTCCCAGCTCGAGATCTTCCCGCGGTAGTGGAGCACGAGGTTCTTGGTGCGCTCGGCGTAGAGCTCGGGCGTCAGGGTCTTGGGCCATTGCGTCGAATCGAGCACGCAGCCCATCACCTTGACCTTGTTGCGCGCGAGCTCCTCGACGACGCCGTCGTACTCGTTGAACGAGCGCAGGGAGGAATAAAGGAAGTCGGTGGAGTTGGCGCGGAAGACGAGGCGCACCCAGTCCGCGCCGGACCGGCGCACGGCCTCGGCGATCCATTCCAGGTCGTCGAGGCGCTTGAGGAGGTTCTCGTCGAGGGTCAGGCCGAAGCGCAGGCCCGGGGCGCGGCGCTCGTCGAGCGCGTGCTGGAGGCCGTGCTCGAAGAGCATCTTCTCCCACGCGAGCGCCGTGTTCTGCAGGGCCTTCTGATAGGCCTTGACGCGCGCGGGCGTTTCCTTCTGGCGCGCGGCCTCGGCCATCGCCTCCTGCGCGTCCTCGACGAGCTGCTTCGCCTTCTTTCCGGGCTTGTACAGCGGCAGCCAGTCGCTGAGGCGGCGCTTCCACGACCCCTTGAAGCGCGCGTACTGCGTGACGGCGATCTCCTCGTCGAGGAACACGAGCTCTCCGTCCCCGAAGCCGGCGCCGCCCTTGTCCGCGCCGACCGCGTTGTAGCCGTCCTCGTCGACGGGCCAGACGAGCTCGAAGCGCACGCGCTCGGCCTTGTCCCAGGCCCCGAGCACTAGCTTTCCCTGCTGGGAGAGCTTCACGCGCTGGCGCGGGGTCTTGCCGTCGACCGAGACGGCCCAGAGCGGGAGCTTCTCGAGGTCGGGCGTCTTCTCGTCGGCGCGCGACAGGCGCCGGGCCAGGCCCTCGGCGTCGAGCGGATCGCCCTTCGCGTCGAACGCGAACAGCTTCACAGACGCCGCGTTCGCGGGCGCGGCGAGAAGCGCGGCGAGGAACAGGGCTTTCATCGCTGGCCTCGGCGGCGCCACGCCTGCTTGATGTCGAGCCAGTGCCCCGGGGCGAAATAAAGAAGGTAGGCGGACAGGCCGGCGAGCAGGCGCACGCGCGAGCCGTTGTCTCCGCCGAGCAGCTGGATCGCGGTCAGCGCGGCGGCGACCGCGGCGACCCAGCGGAGCTTGACCGGGATGACGAACAGCACGAGCACCTCGCGGTCGGGCGCCAGGCGCGCGAACGCGAGGAAGTTCGCCAGATGAACGGGGCCGTTGTCTCCGGGCGCCCCCGTCAAAAGCGCCGCCGCCGTCGACATGACGACGCCGATCGCGAGGAACACGGTGAGCTTGAACTCTCCCCAGGCGGCCTCGAGCGCGCTGAGCACGGCGAAGATCATCGCCAGCCACAGCAGCATCCAGAGGACGCTCGAGCGGGGGGGGACGATGAGGAAGGTCAGCGCGCGCCAGACCTGGCCGTGGAGCAGCGCGTCCGGATCGAGCGCCAGCGCGCCGACGAACTCGGGCTTGGAGGCGGCGAACAGGGCCGCCGCCGCGGTCATCGCGGTCAGCAGCCCGGGCAAACCGGGAACGGCCAGAAATCCGAAACGACGCTCGAGGCGATCGACCCAGGCTCCGTCCATGGCGGCCAGAATAGCATAACCTCATTACGCATTAATAACGTCCGCAAATCAGGAAAACGAACGTATGAACCACAGAGACACGGAGAACACGGAGAAAAACGGAGAGAAAGTTAACGGCAAACGACGTTCGCCGTTAACTCTTTATCCGTCGCCGTTCTCCGTGTCCTCAGTGTCTCTGTGGTTCATCCGTCGGCCGTTCAGCCGTCGCGGTCTTAAAATGGTAAAAAGTCCGCATGGACTGGATCGGGGAGCTCGAGCGCGCGGGGCTGTCTGCGCTGCGCGACGAGCCGCTCTCCCGGCACACCAGCTTCAAGATCGGCGGGCCGGCGGACGCCTTCGTGACCGCGCGGACCCGCGAGCAGGCGGCCGCGTCGCTGAAGATCGCGAAGGCGGCGGGCGTCCCGGTGTTCTTCCTCGGCTGGGGCTCGAACCTGCTGGTGCGCGACGGCGGCGTCCGCGGCCTCGTGCTCGCGCTCGGCGGCGATTTCGAGCGGATCGAATTTCCGGGCCCCGACCTGGTCCGCGCCGGCGCCGCCGCGCGCGTGCCGCAGCTGGTCGTGAGCTGCGCGGAGAACGGCCTGAGCGGGCTCGAGCCGATCGTGGGCGTGCCCGGCTGCGTGGGCGGGGCCCTGGTCATGAACGCGGGCACGCGCGAGGGGGAGATCGGGCCCTTCGTGGAGGAGGTGGAGACGCTCGATTCCGCGGGCGTTCCCGGCGTCGTTCCGCGGTCCGGCCTGGCCTTCAATTATCGTTCTAGTAATTTAGGAAAATCGCTCGTTTTATCGGCGCTGCTTCGGTTGAAGCGCGGGGTCAAAGCTGATATAATGGCCGTCGTCGCCCGTCAGCAGCAGAAGCGTTTGCAGACCCAGCCCATCCATACCTTTAATGTTGGCTCCACTTTTAA